>DAIOGT010000015.1:36716-44944 GCA_036745095.1 Pyrinomonadaceae bacterium | reverse complement strand
AACGCCTTCGGCGTTAATTCGGCGCGGCAGAAAGGCTTTGGTAAATGCGAAACGACGGGACATCAGGTCGCGCATCAAGCCGCAGCACAAGTGGAAGTGCAGCGGTCTGGCAAGCACGCTTGATCATGCTGGTCATGATCAATATCGCGCAGTTGTGGATTCTCGCCGCTACGGTGGATGCCGCTTTAGCACATCATTACTCGGTTTTACTACCACTCGTTATCGCCTCCGCGATTTGTTTCTTGATCACGCTTTCAATTATTCGCTGGTGGCGGCCGACCTCGAGTAAACGTACCAGCAGTGGATACGTACGCCCGCCTGCAAAAGACAGATGAAACAGGTTATTACGGGCTTCGAGAAAGACGACGAAGGTCACTGGCGTGCAATTCTCGAGTGTGGTCACCGGCAACATGTTCGACACGATCCTCCACTAACAACCCGCTCCTGGGTGCTCACGAAAAAAGGTCGCGAGTCGCGCATTGGATTTGAGTTGGTTTGCAAACGCTGCGACGAAGAATCAGGTGCGTCTGGTCCAACTGAATGACTAACGAGAAACCTCAACAGCGCGGTCGTTTTCTACAGGCAGTTGCCGACTTGTTTCCTGGTTATTTCGCCCTCGTCATGGCGACTGGAATCATCTCCATCGCCGCTCATCTGCTGGAAATGAGAACTGTCGCGCTGGCGTTACTCGGCGTCAATCTCATTGCTTACGTCATTCTCTGCTCATTTTTGTTGTTGAGACTGATCCTGTTCTTTTCACGGATCAAAGCGGATATCGGTGACCATGTTCGTGGACCAGGATTCTTTACCGTCGTGGCGGGCACCTGCGTGTTCGGCAGCCAACTCATAATCGTCGCTGGTCGCGACGGTGCAGCCGCATTTCTTTGGCTCGTCGCAATGGTGTTGTGGACCATCATCATGTACACGTTTTTCACCGCCGTAACGGTGCGTGAAAACAAGCCTTCACTCGAGAGTGGTTTGAACGGAGCCTGGTTAATTGCAGTTGTCGCCACGCAGTCGATCTCGGTGCTGGGAACGCTTTTAGCGGTGCGCTGGGAGGCGTACCGGGAATCACTGTTGTTCTTCACGCTCTGCATGTTTCTGATCGGCTGCATGCTCTACGTGTTGCTGATCACACTCATCTTCTATCGTTTCACTTTCCTCAACGTAACTTCGGCGACGCTCACGCCTCCGTACTGGATCAACATGGGCGCAGTTGCAATCACGACATTGGCTGGAGCGCGGCTGATTCTGGCTGCGCCAGGATGGTCCGTCCTGAGCGATTTGGTGCCGTTCCTGAAAGGGTTCACATTGTTTTTCTGGGCAGCCGGTACGTGGTGGATTCCGCTGCTGTTCATCCTTGGATTCTGGCGGCACATTTACAAACGCTTTCCGCTTCGGTATGACCCGCAATACTGGGGCATGGTCTTCCCGCTTGGTATGTACACCGTTTGTACTTTTCAACTGTCTACCGCGATCGGATTTGCACCGCTCCTGATAATTCCGCGATACTTTATCTACTTCGCATTTGCAGGTTGGCTCGCGGCGGCGGCCGGCCTCGTTCATTCCTTGTTGTTAAGAAGCCGTTAACCGAGCATAGAATTCTTAACTGATTCAGCAGATCATGAAAATCAACAGACGAGAGTTTATCGGAGCTTCAGCTTTCACTGTCGCCGGCGTGGTGGTAACGCCCGCCAGTGTTATCAGACCGCAAAGACGGAGTGGGCTAACGAGTTTTAGAGACAATGACGCGAACGTGCGAGCGCTGCTGGCCCGCATGACGCTCGAGGAAAAAGTGGGCCAGATGATCCAGGTCAATTCGGCTAGTCTTAAAGAGCCGAGTGATGTGGAAAAGTTGTTTCTCGGCTCGATACTCAGCGGCGGCAGCTCCGATCCGAAGACCGGTAACGGCCTCGTCGATTGGACCGACCACTACGACAGCCTTCAATCACGCACACAAAAAACTCGATTACGAATTCCGATTCTGTACGGTATCGACGCGGTCCACGGACACAGCAACGTCATTCACGCAGTGATCTTTCCGCACAACATCGGCCTGGGCTGCACACGCAATCCCGACCTCATCGAGCGCGCGGCGCGCATCACCGCGATCGAAACGAGAGCCACCGGCATTAACTGGACCTTTGCGCCGTGCGTGACGGTCGCGCGCGACGAGCGTTGGGGAAGAACTTACGAAGGCTTTGGCGAAACACCTGAACTGGCGCGCATGATGGGCGCAGCCGCGGTGCGTGGTTACCAGGGCAACGATCTCAGCGACAACACCAGCATACTCGCATGCGCGAAGCACTGGATTGGCGACGGCGGCACGAAGTATGGAACCGGCAGAAAACTCAACGACGGCATGCAGATACTCGATCGCGGTGACGTGCCACTCAGCGAGAGCGAGCTGCGCCGGATTCACATGGCCGGGTACGTTAGTGCAATCAAAGCCGGCGTCGGCACAATCATGCCTTCGTACAGCAGTTGGAACGGCGTGAAGTGTTCCGCCAGCAAGCGACTGCTGACCGAAATCCTGAAGGACGAGCTTAAGTTCGATGGCTTTCTGATCTCCGACTACGACGCGATCGATGAAATGCCTGGCGACTACAAAACCCAGATCGAGGTTTCGACGAATGCCGGAATGGACATGTTCATGGTATCAACGAAGTATCGCGAGCTTTACACACTTTTGCTTGAGCTGGTCCACGAGAAACGAGTGCCGATGACTCGTATTGACGATGCGGTCACCAGAATCATGCGAGTCAAATTCGCGATGGGACTGATGGCCGCGGGGCGATCCCATCTGGCCGATCGAAAGCTGCACGCGACGTTTGGCTCGCCCGCGCATCGCCAGGTCGCACGCGAATGCGTGCGTGCGTCTCTCGTCTTGCTCAAGAATGACAAGCGCCTCCTGCCCGCCTCGAAAAACCTCAACCGGATCCACGTCGCGGGCAAGAGTGCTGACGATATCGGGAACCAGTGTGGAGGTTGGACCATAACCTTCCAGGGAAAGAGTGGCGAAACCACTACCGGCGGCACGACAATTTTGAAAGCGATCCAGGAGACCGTCTCGCCGCAAACGATGGTCACCTATTCAAAGGATGGAGGAAATGCCGCCGGAGCAGATCTCGGAATCGTCGTCATTGGTGAAACTCCGTACGCGGAGTGGATGGGCGACAGGCAGAGCCTTGAGCTTTCCGAAGAAGACGTCGAGGTGGTCGAGAAGATGACGCAGACTGGGATGCCGCTCGTGGTCGTGTTGGTATCTGGTCGTCCACTAATCATCGAGAAGGTGCTCGACAAAGCAGATGCGTTTGTGGCTGCGTGGTTGCCCGGAACTGAAGGCCGCGGTGTTACGGACGTCCTCTTCGGCGATTTTAAGTTTGTCGGAAAGCTATCGTTCTCCTGGCCGCGATCGATGGACCAGATTCCGATCAACGTTGGCGATAAGAACTACGATCCCTTGTTTAAATACGATTACGGCCTGAGTTGAAACGCAGCAGCACCAGTGATAATTCGAAAGGCAAGGATCGAGGAGCGGAACGCCATTCAGCAGTTAATTGCGGTGTCTGCGCGGCGGCTGAGTCGCGAACACTACAGTGACACGCAGATCGAAACTGCCATCAAGACGGTGTTTGGAGTCGATACGGATCTCATCGAAGATGGAACCTATTTCGTCGTAGAGCTCGAGGGTGAGTTGGCC
Source organism: Pyrinomonadaceae bacterium (assembly GCA_036745095.1). Classification (GTDB taxonomy): domain Bacteria; phylum Acidobacteriota; class Blastocatellia; order Pyrinomonadales; family Pyrinomonadaceae; genus PSRF01. The sequence goes on along the minus strand of DAIOGT010000015.1, from coordinate 41,241 downwards.
GGCTGCGGCGGGTGGAGTAAAAGGAAGACACTTTTTGGTGGGGATCAGTATCCGTCGAGAGACACCGGGTATCTCGATCCGCAATCAGAACCCGCGAAGATCCGTGCTTTCTTTATTCACCCGGACCATGCACGCAAGGGAATCGCGCGTGCGATCCTGACTGCGTGTGAAACCGAAGCGCGCGAGCAAGGTTTTCGTGCCCTCGAGTTGATGGCGACGCTGCCGGGCATCGAGTTTTATAAGTCGAGTGGGTTTTCGGCGACCGGAAATCTCGATCTTGAGTTGAGCGAAGGTGTGAAGCTGGAACTCGTGCCGATGCGCAAAGAATTGTTGTAGATTGTCGGCGATGGAAACCAAAAGGAAGCTGCTGAATCATTTTCTGGCAGCGCTCGCTTACCGCACTCAGAAAGCGTTGCGAGATGCACCCGAAGAGTTTGGCTCGTTTCGCATCCTGGACGGCGTGCGAACGCCCGCGGAACTAGTGCGCCACATGACGAGCGTGCTCGGTTACGCGCGCACTCATTTCATCGGTGGACATTACTGGCCTGAGCCTCTCGAGTCGCTCGACGAAGAGATCGAACGTTTTCACGAGATGCTCGGACTATTGGCCCAACATCTCAGAAACGGCGATGCATTGCTAAACGGCATGACTGAAGAGCGTCTCCTTCAAGGACCTTTTTCAGACGCGATGACACACGCGGGACAGATTGCGCTGCTGCGACGTCTTGCCGGCGCGCCCGTACCGCCGGAGAATTTCATCGTCGCCGAGATCAAACCCGATCGACTCGGCCGAGATCAGGCCCGGCCAGTCAGTCCTGACAAAGAATGGCCCGAAGCACCTCCCGGCTGGAAAAACTAAAGCGAAAAAAGCCTGGAGAACAGAAACTCATCATCACTATGAAAAAAACGGTACTGATTGTAATCTCGCTGCTCATGTGGGCTGGCGCGTTTTCACATCGCGCAGTTGCACAGGAAGAATTCAAACCCATCACGGTATTTCTGGTCCGGCACGCGGAAAGGGGAGAGGAGCCGCGGCAGGATCCGCCTCTGACGCCGGACGGCGTCGCGCGTTCCCAGGCACTCGCGCGCCTGCTCAGCAGCGCCGGCATTAAGGCAATTTTTACCTCGCAGTTCAACCGGACGAAACACACTGGCGAGCCACTGGCGGCAAAACTCGGGTTGACGGTTACGCCGTTTACGCTCAAATTAAGTCCATCCAACCCGCGACAGATCGCGGAAGAGTCGACGACAGAAGTTACCAACAAAATTCTCCAACACGGAGGTCAGAGTGTCCTCGTCATCGGGCACAGCAACTCAATTCCAGATGTGATCAAAATGCTTGGCGGCGATGTTGTGCCCACCATTGATGAACGAAAACACGACGATCTTTTCGTCGTTACGGTGTACGCAAAGGGCAAGGCAAAAGTGGCCCAACTGAAGTACGGGGCCGAATAGCGATTTCTTTATGTATTTTTTGTGCCTGTTTGCGACAAAAAATACGCGTTAGGGATTGTAGAGTCTAAGGAGATTTCAATATGAGGCATCTGTTCTTAGCGATTCTGCTGCTCTTTCCGATCGTAGTTTTCGGGCAACACGGTCACGCGCCGGCAAAAGCAGCGGCGCCTGCTACGCTCGAAATAGGACTGGGCGATATCAATCACCCGGTTTCAACCAGCAATCCCGAAGCCCAAAAGTTTTTCAATCAGGGACTTGCTTACGTTTACGCCTTCAACCACGAGGAGGCGGTTAAATCGTTCAAACAAGCGGCGCAACTCGACCCTCAACTAGCCATGGCTTACTGGGGCGTCGCGCTCTCCCTCGGTTCGAACTACAACGTGCCGGCCGACGGCCCGGCGCTGATCGAGGCTTACAACAATCTGCAAAAGGCAATCGCGCTCGCGCCAAAGGCGTCGGAACACGATCGCGCCTACATTAATGCACTTTCAAAGCGTTACTCGTCAGATATTCAGGCCGACAAACGTAAGCTTGAAGTCGACTACACAAACGCGATGCGCGAGCTTGCGAAAGCTTATCCAGACGATCTCGACGCGGCCACGCTTTACGCCGAAAGCATGATGAACCTTCGTCCATGGAAACTCTGGACGCTCGATGGCAAGCCTGAGGAAGGCACGCTCGAGATCGTAGCGACGCTTGAAGGTGTTTTGCGTCGTAACCCGAATCACAGCGGTGCGAATCACTACTACATTCACGCCGTCGAAGCTTCGACGAATGCGGAGCGGGCGCTGCCGAGCGCGGATCGGCTCGGTAAGGTCGCGCCGAAGGCGGGCCACCTGGTCCACATGCCGTCGCACATCTACATTCGCACTGGTGATTACTACCAGGCGGCAAAGGCAAACGTAGACGCGATCGCTGTCGACAAGGAATACATCACGAAAAGCGGCAACAACGGTCTCTACCCGGCGATGTACTACAACCATAACGTTCACTTTCTGGCGGCAGCAAGCGCCATGAATGGACGTTATGCTGACTCGATCAAATCAGCGCGCGACCTCGAAGCAAATGTGAAGCCCGTCATCAAAGCGATGCCGATGCTCGAGATGTTTCTGCCTTATCCGGTCGTGACGATGACGCGGTTCGGCAAGTGGGACGAGATCCTGAAAGAGCCGAAGCCCGATCCTTCACTGAAGATCGTGACTGCCTTCTGGCACTACGCGCGTGGCAGTGCGTATGCCGCCGCGAAAGACACGGCGAAGGCTGAAGCGGAACTCGCCGCACTACGCGCTGTCAACAAGACCATGACAGAGGAAGTGCGCTTGTTCAATAACGCGGCCGCCGACGTCACGAAGGTTGGCGAACTGGCACTCGAAGGAAAGATTGCGCTCGCTCGCGGCAACAAACAAGCGGGTATCGATCTACTCAACAGAGCCATCGCCGCTGAAGATGCAACGTATTACGCTGAGCCGGCTGACTGGGACCTGCCAGTACGCGAAGTGCTCGGCGGTGTATTACTGGCACAAGGCGACCATGCGGGCGCGGAAAAAGTATTTCGCGATGAAATCCTGCGACGGCCGCGCAACGGACGTGCGCTCTTCGGACTTGCCGAAAGCTTGAGAAAGCAGGGCAAAGAAGGTGCTGCGAAGTCTGTCGAGGGCGAGTTCGAAAAAGCGTGGCAACACGCTGACACGAAACTCACCGTCACTTCGCTGGCGGGCATGAGTGCGGGTAATGATTCGGCGGCGAACACCGCTGCTGCTTCGGACGTCCAGTTTTCCAGCGTGCTGCTGAAGACCGGTGTTCGTTTGCGGTATGCCTACAAAGGCGATTCGTCAGGAACGCCGGTGATCATGCTGCATGGCTACACCGATTCGTGGTTCTCGTTCAGCTCGGTGTTGCCGCTGCTCGACAAGAAGTATCGCGTTTACATTCTCGATCAGCGCGGACATGGCGACTCGGACCGTCCCGTAGGCGGATATGCAATGCAACAGTTTGCCGGGGATGTGCTGGCTTTTATGGACGCGATGAACTTGAAGCAGGCGACGATTGTTGGTCACAGCATGGGCAGCTTCGTCGCGCAGCGCGTTGCTTCCGAAGCGCCTGAAAGAGTCACCAAGCTTGTGTTGGTTGCTTCCGCGACCAGTCTTCGCAATAACACCGTCCGTGACTTGCAGCGTGAGATCGACGGGCTGAAGGACACCGCTCCAGTGCCGGAAACCTTTGCGCGTGATTTTCAGATGAGCACGGTGTTTAAGTCGCTCGCTCCTGAGTTTTTGCAAGGCGTGGTGAAGGAGAGCGTGAAGTTACCTGTGCGTGTTTGGCGTGAGGTGATGGCTGAGATGCTCGCGCCTGAGGCTGACGTGCAGTTGAAGAAAATCAAGACACCGACGTTGGTTCTCTGGGGTGATAAGGAGACAATCTTTCCACGTTCTGAGCAGGACCTGCTTGTCTCAGAGCTGCGGAATGCCGTGTTGAAGGTTTATCCCGACACCGGTCACGCCCTGCATTGGGAAAAGCCCGAGCGCTTCGCGAAAGATTTGCAGGAATTTGTTAATTAAGTGGAGTACCAAACTGCGGATCTTCGAAGCTTGATAACTGAGGCGAATAAAATCGCCGCTGAGACAAAGTCCACGTTCGGCCGGCTGAGTCCGTCGCAACTCAACTGGAAACCGTCGGCCGAACGTTGGAGCGTCGCGCAGTGCTTCGATCACCTGCTCAGCAGTAACAATGGTTATTTCCCGCCAATCGAAGGCGTGCTTGCCGGAACTAAGCCAACCTTTTGGCAGCGTATGCCGATCTTGCCCGGGCTAGCCGGAAAGCTGCTGATCAAATCACTCGATCCCAAATCGAGTCGAAAGATTAAAGCGCCGGCGAAGTTTCAACCGGCACAGAGTGATATCAGCGCTTCAGTGATCGATGATTTCGTAAATCAACAAGCACGAATTGTCGAGAAGATGAAAGCAACTGAGCACCTCGACCTGGAGAACATCGTTATTACGTCGCCGGTCGCGGCGGCGATCACCTACAGCCTCATGGACGCCTACCGGATCATCGTGGTCCACGAACAGCG
>DAIOGT010000015.1:0-36616 GCA_036745095.1 Pyrinomonadaceae bacterium | reverse complement strand
CGATCACCTACAGCCTCATGGACGCCTACCGGATCATCGTGGTCCACGAACAGCGACATTTCGAGCAAGCGAAACGCGTCACGGAAGAACGCTCTTTTCCTGTTTAGCCACAAAAAAGCACAAAAAACACAAAAGTCAAAGTTCAAGCGGCTTTGCCCTAAAAGTGACAGAGGGGCAGCTTGGATCGGGTCAATACCGGGAGCGGTAGCGACCGGGTCAAAGCAAAAGTTTAGAGTTCAAGCTTTAAGCTAGCTCTGTCACACCGTAAAGGCTGAAGCTAAGGTGTTTTGTGTTTTTGTGCCTTTTGTGGCTATTCACTTTGTGCTTTTTTGTGGCAAGGTATTCCGCATGGAAATCAAAAGGATCAATACCCCAAACGCGCCCCAACCCGCCGGACACTACTCGCAAGCAACCGTCTATAACGGTCTGGTCTTCGTCGCCGGACAACTCGCGATCGATCCGGCAACAGGTGAGAAGAAACTTGGCTCAATCGAAGAACAGACCGAGCAAGCACTCAGTAACGTCTACGCAATTCTCAAGGCGGCCGGTAGCGACTGGGACCGCGTCGTCAAAATGAACATCTCAGTCGCCGACATCGACCTGTGGGAAGCTGTCAACAAAGTCTATTCTCGAATCCTTGGCGATAATCGCCCTGCCCGCGCTGTAATTCCGTGCGGAAAGCTGCATCACGGCTTCCTGATCGAGATCGAAGCAATTGCGGCGACTGATTTGTAAAAAACAACGCTTGTCAAACCTCTCCACTTTTCATTAGTGTAGGCGGCCATGACTACCCCCGGAAAACTGCCGAAGCCTAATCCGTTCAACGAACAAATCACACACGATCCACCCGCCGACGGCGGCCGGATGATCGTATTAACCGCTCCACTTACAGAAGCGATCGATCACGCCGGCTACTTTATTCAAATGGCTCTGGCCTCGTTGCCAATCTGGATGGAAGGTGTCATCAACCGGAAATATCCGAAGTGGCGCGATGTCGAGCACAATCCGGACGGCTCGGCGCGCTACATGCCCGCGGGCGTCCGCCTGGTCGAGAAGTCTTTGCTGCGCGAGTATCGCAGCGACGACGTGGTGGCGTGTTTTCCCGACGATTTGCACAAGTTTGTTGGACCACGGACGCGCGTCGTTGCCGTCTCAACGCACAACCCGCTCGGCGTCACGTTTGCTGCGGGTGTTTACACGTCGATCTTCGGCTCCTCGAAGATGCCCATTAACTCCCATTACTCGCGAAAGTTGTTTGCAGCGATCAAAGCCAGTCCGTTTCGCGAGAACTTCAAAGTCATCGTCGGTGGTTCGGGTGGCTGGCAGATCATCCAGACGAACACGTACGAGGAGCTGAGCGTGGATTGCGTCGTCGAGGGCCGCAGTGAATCTGCCGACACCCTGGAGCTGTTTCGCAAAGCGATTCAGGGAGAAGAACTGCCGCGCCGGGTCGACGTCAAACACCCGATGGACCGCGAGGGGATTCTATTTCCCGATACGCGTACGACTTTTGGCGTCGTCGAGATGACGACAGGCTGCGGACGACGCTGCAAGTTCTGTGTGCCGGACCTGAATCCGCAGATCGATCTTCCCAAAGACAAAATCATGGATGCGGTACGGGCCAACGTGCGGCACGGCAACAAGCAAATATCGCTGGCCACCGAAGACATGTTCATCTGGGGACAGGTGCACACGGATACGCCTTTCTATTTCCCGAACCGCGAAGCCCTGGTTGATCTCTACACCGACATCGTGAACACACCGGGCGTCGAGCAACACGTATTAAGTCACTGCACGATCGCGCCCGCCGTAGTCGATCCGTTGCTTATCAAACAACTGTCTGACGTCCTGCTTCCAAAGAGCCCCATCCACTTTCCGCTCCTAAGCAGTCATCCGGAGAAAAAGGCGCTCGCGCCGTTGATCGGCCTCGAAACCGGGTCCGTACGTATGGCAAAGCAGATCATGTCGAGCAAAGGCGTGCCGTTTTCGATTGAAGACTGGCCCAGCGTCGTGCTCGAAGGATTGCGCGTGCTGAACGAAAATAACTGGTTTCCGGCGATGACGTTGATCGTCGGCAATCCCGGCGAGACGGATGAAGACGTGATGGCGACGATCGACCTCGTCTACGAAATGGAGCGCCGCGGTCTGTTCGCGTTTCTGATCCCGTCGATCTTCACGCCACTGCACGACACGCGTATGGAAAAGGAAAAGGGCGTAACGCAAACACGCCAGCTCACGCCGTTGCAATGGCAGTTGATGATGAAGTGCTGGAAGATGAACTTGCGTCCGGGCCAATACAGTTGGTGGGGACCAATGGCGTGGCGCCTCGGAGCGATCGGCATGTGGCTTTACAAGTTGCGCAGCCTGAACGGCCCAAACTTCACGTGGCCGTTGTTGATGTTCTCGGGCGCGATCTCCGAAAAGAATTTGCAACGCATGGGCAAGATCTATCGCGGCAAGCCTCTTAAGGTAAAGACGCGCAGGGAACTGATCGCCTCGCTCAAGCCAAAGGATTGGCAGTATCTTCGCGCCGACAACGGCGATATGCCCGTTGCTCATCAGCCACAGCTCGCGGCGCACGCGGTGGCCGGTTCGTAGGTCACAAAAATCTACTGTGCCGTTTGTGGCTAAGAAATCATGAAAGATCTAAAGCATCTCCTCGCTCAAAATCGGATCTGGGCTGAGAACATCAAAGCAAGTGATCCTGAGTTTTTTCAAACTCTAGCCAAACAACAATCACCACGCTATCTCTGGATCGGATGCGCGGACAGCCGCGTTCCCGCCACACAGCTCGTCGGCATGGTGCCCGGTGAGATGTTCGTGCATCGCAATGTCGCGAATGTTGTGGTCCATACCGATTTCAACTGTCTCTCAGTCCTGCACTTTGCAGTAGACGTGCTGAAGGTGGAGCACATCATCGTTTGCGGCCATCATGGTTGTGGCGGCGTAAAGGCGGCGATGGACAACCTGCAACTCGGGCTTATCGATAACTGGCTGCGCCACGTGCAGGACGTGCTTGAGGAGCATAAAGAACTGCTCGCCACAATCGATGATGAGAACCAGCGTCTCGACCGCTTGTGTGAGTTGAATGTGATCGAGCAGGTCTTGAACGTCGGCCGCACGACGATCGTCCAAAATGCATGGCAAAGCGGCCAGGAGCTTGTCGTCCACGGCTGGATCTACGGCCTGCAAGACGGGCTGTTGCGCGATCTCGGCGTAACGATCGACGGTACGGATTTCGCGGGTAAAAAGTCCTGATGAATTTTTCAAGACGCAATTTTCTGCAATCGGCGAGTGCCGGTTTCGGCGTCACATTACTCGACCGCCGTATTTCAGCAGACGATTTAGCGCAAACGATCAAAGACATTCGCAAGAACCTGCTCGAGATGGTCAACGAGGAGCGCGAAGTTGAGAAAGTTCGTCCACTTGAGATGGACGAGCTCGCGACCGAAGTCGCGACGAAGCACGCAGTCGATATGGCCACTAACGGATTTGCCAGCCACTGGAGCAGCAATGGTCTGAAGGCATATCATCGATACTCATTCGCTGGTGGCACACACGCAACTGAAGAAAACGTTTCGGCAGCCGACAATACCTGGTCCATGAAGGTCCACGATCTCAAGCAGGACACGGCTTACCTGCACGTGCGGCTGTACCAGGAAAAGCCTCCGTACGATGGACATCGCCGCACGATTCTCAAGCCGCAGCACACGCATGTAGGGTTCGGAATTGCGGTGCATCAGCTAAGGCTGCGCCTCGTGGAGTTATTCGTCTCGAAGTACGTTGAGGTAAGGCCGCTCAAACAGGAGGCGACACCCGGCGCTGAAGTCGCTTTTGCCGGCAGAATACTGCGCCCGGAGTACGCATTGAACCAGGTAGAAGTATTTTATGAGCCTTTGCCCACACAACCGCAGTTGAGCTGGCTCAGACAAGCGCGATCGTATTCGCTGCCGGACGAGTCGCAAAGGCTGCGACCGAAAGTTCCGCCGCCGTTAGTTTATGCGGACGGGACGCCCGGCACTGTCGAAACTGCAACGGATGGGAGTTTTCACGCGCCTGTGAAGCTGTACAAAGACAAGCCGGGGATCTACACGCTCGTGGCGTGGCTCATAAGCAGCAGCTCGAACGGAGCCTTCCCCGCGACCGCCGTGTGCATCCGTGCAGAGTGATCACGCCCTCTGGCGGGCGGCTTCGAACAGCAGGATGCCGGCGGCAACGGAGACATTCAGGCTTTCGGCGCTGCCTTTCATTGGGATACGAACCTTTTGATCCGCCAGCATCAACTCTTCGGCCGTGAAGCCCGCTGACTCTGGTCCAAGCAACAGCGCATTTGCTTTCGTCCAATCTAACTCCGTGTAAACCGTGTCTCCTTCGATGTCGGCGCATACCGTCGCAATATCGTGCGCGCGACACCACTCGATTGCCTCGTCATAAGATGGTCCACTCCAGATCGGCAATCTGAAAGCTGATCCCATCGCACCACGCAAAGACTTCGGCGAAAAGGGATCGCTCGTGTTCCTGGTCGTGATGACTGCCGTCGCACCTGCGGCTTCAGCCGTGCGAAGAATCGCGCCGACGTTCACCGGATTATTGATCTGATGCAGCACGACGAGGAGAGAATTCGCCGTGAGGTTTGCATTGAGACGATCCTCCGAGGAGTCGGGTCTCTGGGCGAGAACGACAATGCCTTGCGGCGTCTTTGTGTATGAGATCGACTCGAGCAGTTTCTCACTAACGGAAGCCGTTCGTTTCGAGACCCGCGACAACTCGGCGATCGCGAGGGCCGCACGTTCCTTTCGCAACAGCTCTTCCGAAACGATCACTGCCTCGATCTGTAAGTTCGAACGCTGCGCCTCCTCACACAAACGCAGTCCTTCGATGAAGATCAGCTCTTCGTCCTTCGCGTCGCGAGCTGCTCGCGCCTGGCGGAGAAGGGAATTGTCGCGACTCGTGATGTGCATCAAAGGACAATCTCCGCCCAGATGGGCCAGTGGTCGGAAACGCTCAAAGGCCTGGCCACGCCCCAGCGCTCAATTTTAACTCCACGCACGAAGATCCAGTCGGCATGCATCTTCAGACCAACGGTGCGCCATGTCGCGGTTCCGGTCGGAAAAGGCGTCGTGTAACCGCGTGCTTCGAGAAACTCACGCGTTTCAAGGCACTTTTGCCTCGACAACGTGTTGAAATCACCGAGAACAATCGTCGGGATCGTCAGTGCATCGGCCTGTGCCGCGATCACTTCCAGCTGGGCCAACTGCCCACCGACAGCCGCGTGCGGATCGACGTGCGCATTGAAAATGCGAACCGGTTGCGCGCCAATGGCGATCGTTGCGGCGACTGCGAGTCTTGGACGCCACTGACACTCCTGCCACGGCAGATCGATCCGCGTCACGTCGTGCAGCGGCAAACGACTCAGCAAGGCGACTCCGGTGTCGCCGCGGTCATGCAGATCGATCGGTTCTTCGAAGTCGAGCCACCATTGACGCTTGACGGGTTTGACGCCGCGTGGAATTCGCGCTTCTTCGTGGGCCCAGTGCATGCGGAGTTGAGCGGCGAGTTCTTCGGCGACATGATGACCGCCGGTGCGTTTTGTTCCTTTGTCCGCCTCCTGCAAGGCGAGAACATCCACCCGTGGTAATAGTTTTCCATCCGAGAATGCTTGCGCCGCCGCGGAGATCTGTCGCGCGACGTGTTCCCCACGGCCTGTCAAACTCATCAAGCCCATCTTGCGACGAATCCCGCCGGAGATCAGGTAAGGGCCGCGCGCGTAACGGATGTTGTAGGATGCGATGACGAGCTTGTCCATGTTATGGATATATCATGAGTCAGACAGTTATATCAGTTGTTGACGACATGTTCTTCGCGTCGAAGATTCGCGCGGTCGCGGAAGCGGCGGGTGTGGAGATAACTTTTCCGCGGAGCCAGGAGGCTGTGGTGTTAAAGGCACGCGAGATAAAGCCGGGGTTGATAGTTGTCGATTTGCACAATCAGCGGATTGATCCCGTTGCCCTGGCTCGGGAGTTGAAGGCCGACGAAGAGCTTCGGAGCATACGATTGCTCGGGTTCTTCTCGCACGTTCAAACCGAGCTACAACGAAATGCAGTCGCGGCGGGATTTGATCAAGTTATACCGCGATCGGTGTTCGCGCGTGACTTGCCGAACTTGTTAGCCGCCGATTACACCGATACAGGCAAGATCACTTCGTGAATTGAGCGCACCTCGCTAACCAACTGTTCATATTGATCGAGTGTCAGCGCTTGCGCCCCGTCGGAGAGCGCTTGCTCCGGTTGATCGTGAACTTCAACGATAAGGCCGTCTGCTCCAACGGCAACTCCCGCACGTGCCAGTGGCGTCACCATGAAATTCTTTCCCGTGCCATGCGACGGATCGACGATCACCGGGAGGTGCGAGATACGTCGCACCGCGGGAATCGCAGCGAGGTCCAGCGTGTTTCGTGTGTGCTGCGCAAACGTACGAATGCCACGCTCGCAAAGGACGAGCTGGTAGTTGCCCTCGGCCATGATGTACTCAGCCGCGAGCAGCCACTCGTCGAGCGTTGCTGACAGACCGCGTTTGAGTAACACCGGCAATTTCGCTTTGCCCGCGCGTCGCAAAAGTGAAAAGTTTTGCATGTTGCGGGCGCCGATCTGAATCATGTCGCCGTAACGTTCCACCAGATCTACGCCGGCTTCGTCGAGCGCCTCGGTAACGATCTTTAGCCCGTACGCTTCGCGGATGTCTGCGAGGATCCGTAAACCTTCTTCGCCCAGCCCCTGGAAAGCGTAAGGCGACGTGCGCGGCTTATAAGCGCCGCCACGGAAAAAACGCGCTCCACTTCGTCTGACGGCTTCAGCAATCGCAAACGCCTGAGTACGACTCTCGATCGCGCATGGACCAGCAATGATTGCGAGTTCGTCGCCACCGATCGTTGCATCGCCGACACGTACGATCGTCTTTTCCGGCCTTAGGTCAAGGGTGATCAATTTGTAAGGTTTACTGACGCGAATCGCTTCCGCAACGCCGGCGAGGTTTTCAAAGTGAGAAGGATCGACTGCGCCCTGGTTGCCGGTGATGCCGATAGCAGTGCGAGTGGCGCCGGGCATCGGATGGGCTTTGAAACCGAGATGCTCAATCACGCGCAGGACAGACTCGATTTGAGTGTCAGTGGCGTCAGACTTCATTACGATTAACATGGTGTTTTCCTCTTTGCGTCTTCCTTACATCTGCTCAGGCACGTTGATTCCCAGTATCCCCAGCGCCGCAGTCATTCGGTCCCGCACGATTTTCGTCACCGCGATCAGCACGCCTCTTCGCACTTCGTCCTGCTCTGTAATGATCCTGTGATCGTGATAGAAGCGACTAAACTGCCGGGCGAGCGAGAAAGTGTACTTCGCAAGATTAGCAGGCTCCGCGGAATTACGACACTGCGCAATGACCTCGTCAAGCTGTTGCGACAACATCATGAGAGACCAAATCTCCGTGCCGCCTTCACCCGACAACACCGCCGCGACTTTCCCCTGCAAGGCGCTGTCGCCGTCTATCTGTTTTATTAACGCATCTGAGGCGGCAACAGTTTCCTCCGGCAGCTTGCGGAAGATCGAGTTAGTGCGCACTGCTGCATACTGGCAGTAAGGTCCGGTTTCGCCTTCAAACGAGAGCGCTTCCTTGAAGTCGAAAGCAATTACGGTGTTGCGTGTGAATTTGAGCAGGAAGTAACGCAGTGCAGCGACCGCGACTTCGTGCGCGGTGGTCTTCTTTTCCGCTTCCGACAGCTCAGGATTTCTTTTTTCGACTTCCAAGAGCGCCCCCGCCTCGAGTTGATTGATCAAATCGTCGGCCTTGACGCCGAGACCCTTGCGGCCGCTCATCTCGATGTACGGTCGCGCGCGATCTTCGTCGCTCAATTTGATGCCGAGCTCCTCACAAGCCGCGGGCGATAACGCCACCATCTCGTAACTGAAATGCACGCTCGCTTCCTGACCGATCTCAGGCACGACGGCAGCTACGCCACGCGCCACGATCTCCTGTGGGTACGACTGTCGCGAATCGATCACGTTGTAGACCGTCACGCCGCCGCCGAAGTGCGGGGGATGCGCTCCCTGTGCTTCCGGTTCCGTTTGAGTGGACCAAAGAACGTGGCCGTCATCGTAGTTTCGAAAAACGCGGTAATGAAAATCGAGACCGAGCTTACCGAGTTTCCAAAGTTGATAAGCAATGTCCTTGCCGGTGTAGGTGACGGTCCCGTTGGAACGGACAATGATCTTGTCTGACTCGTGCTCGTCAGTGCCCGTGTGCGATTCAAACGGCATCACCCAACAGCCGGCGTGACGGCCCTCGGTTTCATAGCGGATCACACCTGCGTTCTTCATCAGCTCAAACGCACGCTCCCAGAAGTGGAGGTGAAGTATGTCCGACTCGCGCGCGAGCAGATCGTAACGAATACCGAGTCGCTCCATCGTATCGATGATGCACTCGACGTTGCGGGTAGCGACGTAGTCGGCGAGGTCTGCGATCGAGTTGCCGCCTTCTTCGAGTGCGTGCAGCACTTCATTACGCAGTTTAACCTTGTCGGGATTCATATCGGCGGCGGCGTTGCCGTCGCGGTAGAAGAGACCGACGCGCGTGTAGAGATCCCAGCAGTAATAATCAAACGGATGGTCTTTCGTAAGTGAAGCATCGAGAGCTTTGATCTGCTCGAGGTCCATCTTTTCGAGATGCAGAAATCCGACGACTACGTCGGCAACCTGAACGCCGGTGTTGTCGATGTAGTTTTGGACCTCGATGCGGTCGCCGGCAGCGTTCAGAATGCGCACAAACGTGTCGCCCAGTACGGCATTTCGCACGTGACCGATGTGGGCAGCCTTGTTCGGATTGATGCTGGTGTGCTCGACCATCTTCTTTGGGCGATCGAGACCTTTTGCGTCTCCGGTTACGGTTGGACCAGCAAACAGTCTGAGCAGCCTCGCGCGATCGTAAAAGACGTTGATATAACCCGGTCCGGCAATCTCCACGCGCGAAACTTCTTCGATGTCTTCAAGTTGAACTTTGAGCTTTTCGGCGATGGCGCGCGGGTTTTGTTTTTCCCCCGTGGCCTGTTTGATCAGTTTTGCCAGCTCGAATGAGACTGGGAAAGCGAGATCGCCGAGTTCGGGACGCGGCGGGACCTCGGCCGCGACTTGTTGGACCTCGACACCGAATAGCTCGCCGGCTGCCGTGCGGATGCCGTCTTTAAGTTTTTGCTGTAGTTCGACCAGCGTCATAGGACAAAAGCGCAGAGTATATTTTATTCCTCGCGAAAAAGCACAAAAGCGACAAAATCATTTCTGCGATTTTGGTCCTTTTTGTGGCTTAAGATCGATCTGCTACCATCAGCGCGAATGCAGATCTCCGAGGAATTGCGACGACGCTTCGCTGAGGCGCAGCGTGTGCTCGTGTTGACAGGCGCCGGCATCTCCGCGGAATCTGGCGTGCCGACATTTCGCGGCGGCGGGAACACAGCAGTCTGGAAAGGCATGCGTTTCGACGTCATTTCGTCGGCAGAGATGGTTGAGCGCGACCTGCCGGCAGTTTGGGAATGGTTCGATTACCGGCGCAACTTTCTGAATTCGATCCTGCCGAACCCGGCGCATTACGAGATTGCGCGCTGGCAGGAGCGCTTTCCGGAGCTCACACTCGCGACGCAGAACATCGACGGCCTGCACCAGAAAGCGGGGTCGCGCGCCGTGATCGAGCTGCACGGGAACATCTGGCGCGCACGCTGCACCACTTGTCGCTCGTCATTTGATCTGTCACAAGGACCGCGTCCGGACGGGTGTTGGGAATGTGGAGATCCGTTGCGGCCCGACGTCGTCCTGTTCGGAGAGATGCTGCCACCCGGCGCGTTTGAATTTGCGTTTGAACGCGCGTCACGATGTGAGTTGTGTTTTGTAGTTGGAACGTCGGCCCTCGTCTATCCCGCGGCGGGATTGCCGGAGGTCGCGAAAGCCGCGGGCGCGTACGTTTGTGAAGTGAACCCGGAGCCCACGCCGCTTTCGAGCCTGTGTGATGAAGTGCTGATGGGCAAAGCCGGCGAGGTGTTGCCGTTGCTTGGAAAATGAAGACTCTTTACTTCGACTGTTTCGCCGGCGCAAGCGGCGACATGATACTCGGCGCGATGGTGGCCGCGGGCGTTGATCCGGAGTTTCTGAGACAACAGCTCTCACTGCTTCCGGTCGCGGGTTTCAGTATTAACTTCGAAACCGTCAATCGCTCAGGTCTGAGTGCGACGTATGCGCGTGTTGAGACAGCGCACGAACATAGCCATAGACATCTCTCGGATATAAAGCAAATTATCGACGGATCAGAATTATCAAGCTCGGTGAAACAACGTGCGATCCAGATCTTCACGCGACTGGCCGAAGCTGAAGCGCGTGTTCACAACGAGCCTATCGATAAAATTCACTTTCACGAGGTGGGCGCGCTCGATGCAATCGTTGACGTAGTCGGCGCTGCAATCTGTTTCGACGCTTTGCAGATCGAGCGCTTTGTTTGTTCGCCACTGCACGTCGGCAGCGGCATGGTGAAGATGGCCCACGGCCAGTTTCCGATTCCACCGCCCGCAGTTGCTGAGCTGTTGAAAGGTGTTCCTTTTTACGCCACCGAGCTCAAGGGTGAACTATTAACTCCGACCGGGGCCGCGATTATCACGACCGTGTGCAGTGAGTTTGGTCCAATCCCGCAGATGAAGACGGACACGACCGGCTATGGCGCAGGAACACGCGAGTATCCAGACTTTCCGAATGTCCTGCGCGTGTTGCTGGGCGAGACGGAAGCGCACGGCGCAAATGACGAACGGCTGTGGATGCTCGAAACAAATCTTGACGACGCTTCGCCGCAGATCATTGGTCATGTTATGGACCGCGTGCTGGAGCTTGGCGCGCTCGACTGTTTCTTCACGCCGGTGCAGATGAAGAAGAACCGGCCCGGCGTCCTCCTGTCAGTGCTTTGTGGCCGAGACGAAAAAGAAGCCGTGATGAAGTTGTTGTTTACTGAAACGACGACGCTCGGCGTGCGCAGTTACGAAGTCGCGAGACGCGCGTTGCAGCGCAGTGTCGTGCGGGTGGAAACGCAGTATGGACCGATCGATGTTAAAGTAGCGCATCTCGATGGACGAATTGTTAACGAAATGCCGGAGTTTGAGCAGTGCCGCCAGGCGGCGGCGCGGGCGAACGTGGCGGTGAAGGTTGTCGAGGAATCGACGCGCGTGGCTTTGGCGAAAATGCGGGAGCACGGATCACACGGATGAAGGAACCAGATTTAGAACTAATCGCGCGGGGCGTGCGCATGATTCTCGAAGGGATTGGAGAGGATCCGGAGCGCGCGGGTTTGCAGGAAACTCCGCAGCGGGTTGCGGAGATGTACGCGGAACTGACCTCCGGCATGCGCGAAGATCCGGCGCAGCACGTGATTCCGCTGCCCGGCGATAAGCACGACGAGATGGTCATCGTCAAAGACATCAGCATCGCGTCGCTGTGCGAACACCACCTCGCGCCCTTTGTTGGTCGCTGTCACATCGCCTACATTCCGAAGGGTGGTCGCATTCTCGGAATCTCCAAGCTGGCGCGGCTCGCGGAAACTTTCTCGCGTCGGTTACAACTCCAGGAACGATTGACTACTGACATCGCAAACACATTGTTCGAAGGTTTGAAACCGCTCGGTGTCATGGTCGTGATCGAGGCTGAACACACGTGCATGACGCTGCGCGGAGTGCGAAAGGCTGACGCAAAGACAGTGACGTCCGCGGTGCTGGGCGGCTTCCGTTCCGATCCGCGCACACGCGCGGAAGCAATGTCTCTCATCAAAGGAAAGAACTGAAAAGCCGTAGGTAGCGCAAAGACGCACAAATCATTGATGAACACTTTCTACGTCACCACACCAATCTACTACGCCAACAGTCTTCCGCATCTCGGTCATCTCTACACGATGATCGTGGGCGACACGATCGCGCGTGCGAAGCGACAGCGCCGTATCGAGACTTACTTCCTTACCGGCACGGACGAGCATGGCATCAATATCGAGCGCGCTGCACAGAAAGCCGGGCGCACGCCCCAGGAACAAGCCGATTACGTTGTCAGTTACTACCGGAAGATGACGAGCGAGTTTGGTTTGGACACGGAGCACGGCGGCTACGACATCTTCATGCGTACCACCGAGCCGTTTCACTATCAGGGCGTCACCGAGTTCTGGCGTCGCGTGTCGAAAGCAAAGACTCCGAAAGGCAACGACGCGCTTTACAAGGGCCACTACGAGGGCTGGTTCTGTGCCGCGTGCGCCGCGTACAAGACTGAAGACGAGTATCAGAAATCGAAAAACGAAGGCGATCCGCCGACGTGCCTCGTGCATGACACGCCGCTTGATCGCGTCTCCGAAGAGAGCTACTTCTTCAGACTCTCCGATTACGACGAAGCCCTCTTGTCAGTGTTTGAGAGCCGGCCCGATTTTGTGAGACCCGATTACAGACGTAACGAAGTGATCAGCTTTGTTCGTGGCGGGCTCCAGGACCTGTCCGTCAGTCGCCTGAAAAGTTCGGTGAGTTGGGGCTTGCCGGTGCCGGACGATCCGGCGCATACGATGTACGTGTGGTTCGACGCACTGACGAACTACATCACGGCGATTGGTTTTGGAAACGAAGAACGGCAGAAGGCAGTCGGTTTTGAGAAGTTCTGGCCGGCGCTGCATCTCGTCGGCAAGGATATTTTGCGTTTTCACGCGGTCTACTGGCCCGCGTTTCTGATGGCCGCCGGTATCGAGTTGCCGCGTGCGATCGTGGCGCACGGCATGTGGCTCGATCCGAATGGACGCAAGATGTCGAAAACGCTCGGCAACACAGTCGAGCTCGACGTTCTGCACAAGTACTTCTCGATCGACTCGATTCGCTACTTCTGTCTTCGTGAAATGGTGTTTGGCCAGGACGGGCGCTTCGGTTACGAGGCGTTGATCGATCGCGCCAACAGCGATCTCGCAAGTGGCTGGGGCAATCTCTCGAGTCGCACTCTAACGATGATTGCGCGTTACTGCGATTCGCGAATTCCCTCGGGGCTGATACCTGAAGACAAGCTGCTGCTGGCGAAGCGCACGGGAGTGGATACGGACGAGACGACTGTCGCGGGTTTCATCGAACACGCACGCGATCAGTTTGTGCATCACTTCGATAACCTTGCATTCAGTAAAGCGCTCGAGACGGCGTGGTCCGTTGTAGCGCGCGTCGACAAGATGATCACTGACGCAAAACCCTGGGACCTCGCGAAGGATGAGAATCAGAAGCAGACGCTCGGAGTCGTGCTTTATCGCGCGGCGGAGTCGCTGCGGTGGCTGAGTGTGTTGCTGTATCCGGTGATGCCGGATGCGAGCCAGACGATTTGGAAGCAGCTAGGGCTTGAAGATTCACCCGCGCAAGCCGATCCGACGCAGCTCAAGTGGGGTGAGTTGAAGGAAGGCGCTTCGATTGGGGACGTACAGCCGGTGTTTCCACGCATGGACAGGACGGGGATCATGTCTGAAATCAACTCAGCATCCGTCTTATCGGCGGCTCCGGAAAAGAGTGAACCCGTTGTACACGCAACGCAGGCAGATGCAGTCGGCGTGACGAGCTTCATCGAGATTGACGATTTCGCGAAAGTCGATCTGCGCGTGGGCCAGGTTCTCTCGGCGGAACGCGTGCCGAAAGCCGATAAGCTGCTGCTGATGAAAGTCGATATTGGCGAAGAGCAGCCGCGACAAATCCTTGCAGGTATCGCGCAGTATTACGAGCCCGAAAAGCTGATCGGTCGGAAGGTCGTGATCGTTGCTAACTTAAAGCCGCGCAAGCTGCGTGGTTTCGAATCGCAGGGAATGGTGGTTGCGGCATCTTATGGTGAGGAAGGTCGACCTGTGATCGCGACCTTCACCGAAGACGTTCCCAACGGTGCACGGCTCAAGTGAGCTACAGCAGTACAAACGCACAAAATGAATGTTTATCGACTCTCATGCGCACGTTGATGGTCCGGAATTTGACGCCGATCGCGAACAGGTAATCGAGCGCGCGCAGGCCGCGGGCGTGTCCGTGATACTCAATGTCGGCACTGGCGATCCGCATAGTAATGCGTTTGAGCGGGCGGTCGAGCTCGGGAAGAGTAACAGCGCAATCTACACAGCGATCGGCACGCATCCTCACGACGCCCGCCTCTACGACGACAAAGTCGAAGAGAAGATCAAAAACCTCATCAACAACGTACGCGTGATCGCGTGGGGCGAGATTGGTCTCGACTTCCATTACGACAACTCACCGCGAGACGTGCAAATCGCCGTTTTCAAGCGACAGCTTCGAGCGGCACGTGAATGTGATCTGCCGGTCGTGATCCATACGCGTGAAGCCGAAGCGGAAACTATCGAGATTCTGAAGAGCGAGTACGCAGGAGCACAGCGCCGCGGCGTTTTTCATTGTTTCAGTGGCAGCATGCACCTCGCCCAACGCGCGCTGGAGATCGGTTTCATGATCTCGTTCTCCGGCATCGTCACGTTCAAGAAAGCCGACGAACTGCGCGCAGTGGCGAAGGAGGTCCCACTCGATCGTTTACTGATCGAGACTGATTGTCCGTACCTGACCCCCATCCCTTATCGTGGCCAACGCAACGAGCCCGCGTACGTCGTCGAGGTCGCGCGCTGCCTTGCTGAGCTTCATGGCGTTGTGCTTGAAGAGATGGCACGTGTCACGACGGAGAATTTCAACACGTTCTTTCGCGTCGCGTGATCACAAACAACTTTCTCACGCAAAGGCGCAAAAGAACGCAAAGTTTAGGTTTGCGATAAGTTTCACATGCTGGGCTTTTGATGGTATTCTCGGGTTCACATGGCGCAGCAGAACTCCTTTGATATTGTCTCCCAGGTCGATTCAGCCGAGATTGCAAACGCTCTTAACCAAACTCTTAAAGAGGTGCGCCAGCGTTTTGATTTCAAGGGCAGCGCCGCCAACGTCGTGCATGAGAAGAATGAATTGGTGCTCACTGCGGAAGACGAAACCAGGCTGCGCAACATGAACGACATTTTGCAGCAGAAACTGGTCCGTCGGGGTGTTCCCTTGAAGGCGTTCAACTACGGCAAGATCGAACCGGCTGCGGGTGGGACAGTGCGACAGCGCGCTCAGATCCAGGAAGGCATTCCGCAGGAGAAAGCCAAAGAGGTCGTCAAGTTCATCAAGGATAGTAAAGCAAAGGTCCAGGCTGCTATTCAGGGTGACATCGTGCGCGTGTCCGGCCGTGATCGCGATACGCTCCAGGACATTATTGCGAAGCTGAAGGATAAAGACTTCGGCATTCACATGCAGTTTACGAACTATCGTTCAAACTGAACCGCGTCGGTTGTTATGACCATGTCAAGCAACACCATTGCGCTCGACGAAGAGGCCAGAGTTTCAGCACGCCGTATCTTCAGCGTCATTGCCAACGAATTGACGCAAGTGGAGATTGAGTTCGAACGCCAGGCACGTTCCAACGTGCAGGTGATCGACTATCTCGGCGAGTACTTGCGCATGTCGGGTGGTAAACGTGTGCGACCGGCACTGACCATCCTTTCGAACTATGCAGTGGGTGGCGACGGCTCGCGATACAACTCGATCCGCATGGCGACCGTGATGGAGTTTCTGCACACCGCGACGCTCGTCCATGACGACATCATCGACAAGGCTGACACCCGCCGAAAGCGGCCCACCGTCAACGCCCTTTATGGAAACGAGACGGCGGTGCTGATGGGCGACTGGCTTTACATGTCTGCCTTCGAGACCAGCCTCGCTGAAAGATCGTTGCCCATACTCGACATTCTGACCAGCGTCACGCGCAAGATGACCGAGGGTGAGATTTTGCAGTTGACGTTGCTGGGCCACGCAGATGTCTCGGAAGCGCAGTACTTTGATGTGCTCAAGCGTAAGACCGCGTATCTGTTCAGTGCGAGTTGTGAGATTGGGGCGATACTTGGCGGCGCAACCGAGAAGGAACAGAACGCATTGCGCGACTACGGGCTCAGCCTCGGCACCGCGTTCCAACTGATTGACGATCTGCTGGATTTCACGTCGAGCGAAGAAGCATTGGGCAAAGCCGCCGGCGCGGATCTGCTTGGTGGGAAGGTCACGTTGCCGCTGATCTATTTGCGTGAGGCAGACCAGCAGGCCAGCGAGCTGGTCCAGACTGTGCTGCGTGAAGGGAAGTACGGCAGCGTCAAGCAGGGCGATTTGCTCGAGGCAATGGTGCGGACCGGAGCCCTGGAACGAGCGCGCGCCCGGGCCAACGAATACGCTGAGGAGGCGTGCGCCGCACTGGACGTCCTTCCGGACTCAGAGTACTCGTATTCATTAAAAGCGCTTCCAACCTACATTCTCGACCGGGATCGATAAATTTTAGCCACGGATTACACTGATTTGTGGCAAAATCACCGCCTGATGAGTGAGAACCTCCTTTCTCGACTGGAACAGAGCCTGCGACAATCGCGCGCGGCACGAATGCACCTTGCGGCACGCCTGCGCGAGCTCGAGGCTGAGGCCGACAGTGTTCGCGCCGAGCTCGCCGAGATGGACACACTCGCGAGCCAAACGGAAGCCGCCATTTATCGTCTGCTTTCCTCGGTCCTGGCCTCCGGAAACATTTCGCTGGGTCTTCCCTCCGATGCCGAGTTGGAAGCGGCCATGCGCCACTCGCAACCGCAATCGCCTTTACGCGCCCCGGCCCCGGTCGAGCGTCGCCCACAAATCCCGACGGTACGTAACAACGTCGAGGTGTTGAGTGATCGCTTCATGGACCGCACGATTCCGCAGGCCGTAACACTCCTGCTTCGCGAAGAAGGTGGGCCACTGCACGTCAACGAGATCTACAACCGTCTGCTGGAAGGTGGCTTCAAGTTCACTGGTCAAAACCCGACGATCAGCGTCGCAGTCTCGCTCAACCGCAACACCCGTTTTCGTAAAGTCGCCCCCGGAACATTTGATCTCGTCATGCGCGATGCCTCCAAGGCCGCTTCCTGATCTGTCGGCTGATGCGCGCGATCGTTCTTTCTGCCGGCTACGGCACACGCCTTTGGCCACTCACTGAAGACCGAACCAAACCCGCGATACCAATCCTTGGAAAACCGCTCGTCGGTTACGTCGCCGAATATCTCGCCGGCTACGGCATCGATGAGATCGTCGTGAACCTGCATCATCGTCCGGAGTCTGTACGACGAGCCCTCGGCGATGGCAGCCGGTTCGGCGTAAAGCTTCATTATGTTGAAGAACCCGAGATACTCGGAACCAGCGGTGCGCTCGACAACACGCGCGAGTTCTTCGAGCACGAGACGTTCGTCGTGGTCAACGGAAAGATCATCACTGATATCGACTTGAAAGCAGCGCTGGAGACTCATCGCAATGCAAACGCGCTCGCGACACTCGTCCTTCTCCCCAACACCCTTCGTGAGCGGTTCAGCGTGGTCGAAACTGAAGCCGGTCGAATCACGGGATTTGGTGGCATGCCCATCGCGAACGGCGGAGAACCGGCCCCGCTCATGTTCACGGGGATTCACATACTCGAGCCGCGAATTTTTGAATACGTTCCGCGCGGTGTGTTTTCCGACTCAGTGATACATGTTTACCCGCCGGCAATCGCGAATGGCGAGATCCTTGCCGCGCACGTGGCATCAGGGAAGTGGCGCGAGCTCTCGACGTTGAAACGATATCTCGACATCAGTGTTGAACTGTTGAAAGAAGAAGGGAAGAGTTTTGTCGCTGGAACAAATTCGGCGATCGCGTCGTCAGCTACCGTCAGTGACTCGATCCTCTGGGACAACGTTGAAATCGGCGCCGGTGCGCGGGTTCATCGCGCGGTGCTGGCGGACAACGTGAAGATCAGCGCGAATGAAGTGATTGAGAACGCGGTCGTGGTGCCGCGGATGTTAGTGGAAGGCAAAAAGCCCCCGGAAAAGGCGCTTGCGGGCCATTTTCAGGGTGAAAGCTTTATCGTGCCCCTGTGATACAATCGCGCCGCATCCTGGGCATTTGCCTATTAAACAACTAGATAATGAGTGCTCCAACAACGGTGATTTCTAACGTATTTGAATCCTCCGCGTCAGATCGACTTGCGAGATTCATCACAGAGCAAGGAATCGCAAGTAAGGAAATCATCCCGCTTACGCCCGATGCATCGACCCGCAATTACTACCGTATCCGCTGGAACAAACGCAGCGCAGTAGCTGCGGTCTACCCTGAGCCGTTCGATCCCGAGTTTCATCCGTATCTCGATGTCACGCGATTGTTCCTCGACTGTGAACTTCCCGTACCAGAGATCTACGCAGTTGACGGTAACGCAGGGATCATCGTGCAGGAAGATCTCGGCGACCGGCAGTTGTTTCACATTTACGACGACGAGTCAGAAGAGCAGTGTGACGAGTACAAGGAAAAGGCGATAGCGCTCATTGCACAGATTCAAAAGGGAACTGATCGCGCCTACGAAACGCACTCGATCGCGAGCCGTTTGGCGTTTGACGAAGCAAAGCTTTCGTGGGAGCTCGACTTCTTCTTCGACCACTACTTCAGCAGTCTGCGCGGAGAGTCATTGCGGCATGCGGAGGTCGCGGAGGTAAAAGCCGAGTTAAACGACATCGCCGCGGAGCTTGCAGCCGTGCCGCGAGTGCTTTGTCACCGCGACTACCACGCGTCGAATCTGATGATCGACCACAAGAAGCAGATTCGAATTGTGGACCATCAGGACGCGCGCATGGGTCCTGCAAGCTACGACCTCGTTTCGTTCCTGCTGGATCGCCAACCGTGCCCGCCATCGCTCGCGGAGTTGCGCGGGTATCGATTGTTTTTTCTCGAACAACGTCGCTTGCTCGGACTCGGCGCGATCGATCCCGATGAGTTTGCGCTCGAGTTTAGACTGATGACGATTCAGCGCGGCTTGAAAGCTATCGGTACCTTCTCTTACCAGACAGCAGTCTGCGACAGGGGCGCGGTTTACCAGCACTTCATTCAACCCACACTCGAAATCGTTTTGCAGGCCGCCGAATGGCTGGAAAGATTCCCCACACTACGCCGGATGTTAAAGGAACGTATTAACTGACAGACTTACACGCTCGGTTTCTCGATGACAACTCAATTACACGATATCGCTTCCGACAACCACGCCTACATCAACCAACTTTCAAACCACGTCGGCGCTGAAGTAGTCCTTAAAGGATGGCTTTACAACATGCGTTCGAGTGGCAAGATCCTTTTTCCGCAACTGCGCGATGGTACCGGTGTAGTGCAATGCGTCGTTTTGAAGAACGCAATCTCTCCCGAACTTTGGGAGCAGTTGAAGGGACTCGGTCAGGAATCAGCCCTCGTGATTAAGGGGACTGTACGTGCTGACAGCCGTGCGCCTGGTGGGTACGAGATCGATGTGACGAATGCTGAGGTGATACAAGAGGTCCACGATTACCCGATCACTCCGAAAGAGCACGGCACGGAGTTTCTGATGGACCACAGGCACCTCTGGCTACGTTCGCGACGCCAACATGCGGTGTTGAAGGTTCGTCACACGGTTGTTAAGGCGGTTCGCGATTTCCTCGACAACGACGGCTTTACGCTCATGGACTCGCCGATCTTTACTCCCGCCGCTTGCGAGGGAACTACCACGCTCTTCGAAGTCGATTACTTCGAGGGTGAAAAGGCATATCTCACGCAGTCCGGTCAACTCTACAACGAAGCAACAGCGGCGGCTTTTGGCAAAGTTTACTGTTTCGGTCCGACGTTCAGAGCTGAGAAGTCAAAGACACGAAGACATTTGACCGAGTTTTGGATGGTTGAGCCGGAGATGGCGTATGCAACGCTTGATGACGTGATGAAGTTGTCGGAGCGGATGCTTTCGTACATCGCGGGGCGCGTGCTCGAGCAGAGAAGTGAGGAGCTGAAAGTGCTTGAGCGCGACACGTCGAAGCTCGAAGCAATCGTGCCGCCGTTTCCGCGTGTGCACTACGACGATGCCGTGAAGATCCTGCACGAGGGATTTGAAAAGGGCACAATGGAGACGAAGTTTGAATGGGGCGGAGATTTCGGCTCGCCTGATGAGACGTACATTTCGAGCCAGTTTGATAAGCCGGTGATGGTCCATCACTATCCTGCGGAAGTAAAAGCATTCTACATGGCGAGAGATCCGGAGCGCGCTGAGCTTGCGCTCGGCGTTGACGTGCTCGCGCCGGAAGGATATGGAGAAGTTATCGGTGGTGGTGAGCGGGCGACCTCGCTCGAGTTTCTGAAAGAGCAGATTGCGTTGCACGAGCTGCCGCAGGAAGCGTTTGAG
The DNA here is from genome assembly GCA_036745095.1 of Pyrinomonadaceae bacterium. GTDB lineage: Bacteria > Acidobacteriota > Blastocatellia > Pyrinomonadales > Pyrinomonadaceae > PSRF01. The sequence goes on along the minus strand of DAIOGT010000015.1, from coordinate 16,301 downwards.
TGGTATCTGGATCTACGTCGCTACGGCAGTGTGCCGCATGGTGGATTTGGGATGGGCATTGAACGCTGCACGGCGTGGATGTGTGGTATCGAGCACATTCGCGAGACGATACCGTTTCCGCGAATGCTGTATCGCATTCGGCCGTAACAGTGCAGCGCGGATTTAACGAGTTTAGAAAACGGATTTGGGAGTTTGCAGTTATGACTTGTCCGAAATGTGGTGCGCAATTACTTGAAGGCTCAACGTTCTGTGGAGGCTGCGGTTATCGCCTGACACCCACGGCAACCCAGCCGATGAACCCGGGTGCGGGACGCGGGATCCAGATTGACGAAGACTCGCGCGGGCATGGTCGAGGCTACGACTATGAAGTGTTACATCAACCGTCGTTCTCGCTCGCGGTGCTTCGCCTTCAACCCGAACAATCAATCCAGGCCGAATCGGGCGCGATGGTTTCGATGTCGGCTAATGTAGAACTTCAATCACAGATGAAAGGCGGACTGTTCGGCGCGATCAAACGCGCGGCTGGAGGTGAGTCAGCATTCATTTCGACGTTCACCGCGCGTGGTGGACCAGGTGAAGTCACACTCGCACCGGGCGCACCCGGCGATGTCGCGGCAATCGAGCTCAGCGGCCAGCCGTTCTTTGTGCAATCGAGCTCGTATCTGGCCGGTGATGCGAGTCTCACAGTCGATACAAAGTGGGGCGGCGCGAAGTCGTTTTTCTCCGGCGAAGGTCTGTTTGTGTTGATGGTACAGGGACAGGGACTACTGCTCGTCTCATCGTTTGGCGCGATTCATCGCAAGCAACTGCAACCGGGTGAACGTTACGTCGTCGATACAGGCCATCTCGTCGCGTGGGAAGGGACAACTCAATACACCTTGCGCAAAGCAGCCTCCGGTTTCTTTCGTAGCATGATGAGCGGTGAAGGTATCGTCGCCGAGTTCACCGGACCCGGTGAGTTGTTGATTCAAACGCGAAATCTCGCTGCGCTCGCGGGTCTGTTGAGGCCCTTCTTCCCAACCCAGGGTGGCGGCGGTGGCGGTTTCAACCTCGGAAACCTGAGTAGCTGATTTCAATCTATGTCCACAGAACTGAAGAAATCCGTCAGCATTCTCGGCGTGCCGCTTGGCTATGGCGCGAGCATGGCTGGTGTTGACATGGGCCCGGCTGCGTTGCGCGTCGCACGTTTGAACCAGCGCATCGCGCGGCTGGGTTATTCAGTTCACGATCTCGGCGATTTGCGTCTCGAGCGACCACAGTCGCTGCCGGAAGCTGACGAAAAGCTCAAGTACGTTCGCGAGATCAGCAACGCGTGCGAACAGCTAGCCACGGAAGTTGAAGGAATACTAAAAGCTGGTCAACTGCCGCTGATACTCGGAGGCGATCACTCGATTGCCGTCGGATCATTCGCCGGCGCTGTTTCGCACTACAGAAAACAGAATGAGACGCTCGGATTGATCTGGTTTGACGCGCACGCCGACATCAACACGCCTGACTCCACTCCTTCGGGCAACATTCACGGCATGCCTCTCGCAGCTTTGCTCGGATACGGCGCGCCGGAGCTGACTAACGTTGGCGGCTTTTCGCCCAAGCTTGATCCACGTTTGTGTGCACACGTTGGTGCACGTGATGTCGATCCAGGTGAGCGAGATCTAATCAGGAAACTCGGAATTCGTTTCTTCACGATGAGAGAGATCGACGAGCGTGGCATGAAAGACTGCATGGACGAGGCGATCAAGATCGCTTCGCAGGGCAGCGCCGGTTACACCGTTACGTTTGATGTCGATGTTCTCGATCCCGGTGATGCTCCCGGCTCCGGCACACTCGTTCGCGGCGGGCTGACCTATCGTGAAGCGCACCTCGGAATGGAGAAGATCGCCGAAGCAGGCGGTATGCGAATGCTCGAGATCGTCGAAATAAATACCGCGCTCGATGTGAACAACAAGACGGCAGAGCTGGGTGTGGAGCTGATTCTGTCGGGGTTAGGCAAGACAATTTTGTAAAAGGCTGGTGACGAAACAAGAGTGCCCAAAAAGCTTCGCGTCGGAGTGATCTTCGGCGGGCGTTCAGGTGAACATGAGGTTTCGATCAGGTCCGCGCGAGCGATCGTTGAGGCCATCGATCGAAAAAAGTTCGATGTAGTTCCGATTGCGATCACGAAAGAAGGGAAGTGGCTCGCACCCGCCCACTCGGCCCAACTTCTTCCGTCCTCAGTTCACTCGTTGTTACCTTCAAGAACTCACACCGCCACCGCAGACATCGCATTTCTCGGTGATCCCTCACATAACGGTCTCGTCTTGCTGGAGGCCAAAGCGCCTCCCATGGAAAAGCTCGACGTTGTCTTTCCCGCTTTACATGGACCATTCGGCGAAGACGGAACACTTCAAGGATTACTTGAGATGGCAGACGTGCCTTACGTCGGCTGCGGTGTGCTCGCATCCTCATGCGGCATGGACAAAGTCGCGATGAAGTCACTGTTCGTTCAGGCAGGACTGCCGATCTGCAAGTACATCTGGTTTCTCCGATCTCAGTGGCGAAACGATCCAGCTAAAGTAATACGTAAGGTTACGAGTGAGATCGGCTTGCCGTGTTTTGTTAAGCCCGCGAATCTCGGATCGTCTGTCGGTGTCTCACGTGCAAAGGACAAGAAGTCGTTGAGGGAAGCGATTGATCTGGCGGCTGAGTACGATCGGAAGATCATCATCGAGGAAGAGCTTGTCGCGCGTGAGATTGAGTGTGCGGTGCTTGGGAATGACGAGCCGAAGGCGAGCTTGCCCGGTGAGTACGTGGTTTATGACGAGGCGGCGAGATTTCTCGATTACACGGAAAAGTATTCGAACACTGGGAATGTGAGTTTCGTCGTGCCCGCGCCATTGTCGAAATCGATGACTACGAAGATACAGCGTATGGCGATTCGCGCTTTTCAGTCTGTCGATGGCGCAGGATTGGCGAGAGTTGATTTCTTCGTGACGAGAGACGATGGCGAGTTAGTGATCAACGAACTGAATACGATGCCGGGACTGACTGAAGTATCGGGTTATCCGAAGATGTGGGAAGCTTCGGGGCTACCGTTTCCGAGATTACTTGAAGTGTTGATTGAGCTCGCCTTCGAGAGACACCGCGAAAAATCTCTTACCAAAACATCAAGATAGTCTTGTGTTCACTTAGGCGCGCGATAGCCTTTGCGCGTACGGACGGTCAGATCATCACTCGAAACCTTTACCTCGAGGGTGCGCCACTTTCCATCACGCTTTTTATTCACCGGGCGATAAGAGATCGTGTACTGGTGGCCCAGCTCGTCGGCAATTCCCGTAAACGCATCACGCAACGCTGGTCCACCGGGCGTCGCGATAAATTTGCCGCCAGTTTTCTCCGCAAATCCTTTTAGCGAACCTGCGCTTTGTCGCTTCGCGGATCCGGCAGTTTCCAAACTCGACATATCGACGGCGTAGATGCTGGCGCCAACTGCGAGCGCACTCTCAACGGCCTTGTCGCTCGACGCTTTGCTGAACGTATCCATTCCATCAGACAAGACGACGATTGCTTTGCGCAGCTCGGTTCGTTCAGCCAGTGTTTTGGACGCTTCAACAATCGCGTCGTTCAGGGTTGTCATTCCTTTCGCGCGAATGCCATAAGCCATCGGTGCGAGATCTCGTCCACCGGAAAACTCCTGCACGCGCTCAACCTTCGAATCAAATCTGTAGACCGCGGCGACATCCTCCGGCCGCAGTCCATCCAAAAACCTGATCGCAGCCGAGCGAGCTAGTGAGAATCGCGATTCCATGCTGCCCGAACTATCCAGCAGGACCACCGCGGCATAAGGCGATTCTTGAAGTGAGAAACCGGCGATCATGTTTTTCGGCACTTCGACTCCGTCTTCATACACCTTGAAGTCAGAAGCTTTCAGGCCCTTAACGTACTGGCCGTCTTTGTCAGTGACGGTGATGTTTAGCACCACGAGTTCCGTGTTGACACGTACGACATCATCGTCGTCTTGAGCGACAACGACCGCGACGTTGATACATAAGACTGCGAGTAAAAGGAGAGTCGTCCTGAACATGAGCTATTGCTGTTGCGGGCGAGCGATGGTCCGAGCGATCTTTATCAGCTCAAGTAAAACATTAGCGTTGCCGATTACTGACGCTGACACGACACGACGCGGCGTGTTCTGCACATCTTTCGAGAGAGTCTCACTGGCTTCAACAATCTGCGTGATCGCAGCACTTAAATCTACCGGGCGCGTGATAGTCACTTCTTCATCTTCGCCGCCTGCTTCACTACGCACTTTCTTCGTGAGCTTCTCCAGACGCTCGATCTTTTTGAAACAATCGCGATCGAGAGTCGACTTGCCCTGAAAACTATTCTTGAGGTATTTGCCGATTTCACCAATTTCGCGGGCGCGATCGAGATTTTCCCGATGGTCCTTCTCGGCCATCTTGATCTCGCGTTTGGCGCGTATCTCCTCTTCGAACGTCGTCAACGGAGAGTCGTTGGGATTTCTAAAAGTCCCATCGACAGGTCGCGGAGGAGGAGTTGGAGACGGCCTCTGCGGAGCAGGCGTTTGCGAAAAGGCAACGCCGGCAGAAAGCACGATGAGGATCGATATCGCGAGTGTGTACGTCGCTACTAAAACCTTGTTCATTCGACTCTGAGAGTTCACCTTAACAATCGGCACGCCGACCCCTAAACAAAAACTTCAAAGTTAAAGTGGGAGACTATGGAACGCGTCCGGGATTGTCGGGAGAGTTAATAAACTCGCCCGCCTTGCTCCCGCGCTTTACCACGATCGTTCTCGGCTCGAGTCGTTCTGGGGTTCGCTTCTTGCCCTGTGATGAACTGTAAGCAATTAAAGTCGACTGCGGATCAGCCTTCAAGCCTGCGAGACGAACCGACGCAAACTCCTGAGCCGACACCTTCACGGAATAAGAACCTTCCTGCTCCGGTTGTAGTGGAGTTGGCGTAACAGGCAACACCGTCTCTTCGACGCCGCTATCCTTTCGCCTGCGCATTTCGATTACAACTGCAAGACCGCTCAATTCCTGCTGCGAAATGTTCTTTACGACGCCGCCAATCGTCGTCATCCCTTTCTCAAGCGTTGGTTCGTCAACGACGATATGGGCCACAGCCGGACCTTTTGGACCAGTCTCCTCGACCGGCGGCGGTGTGTTGTCAGCAATAACTTTTTGCGCGTGAAACTTCCGAATGTATCCGTAGCCGGCCAGAAGAATTGCGGTCACGCCAACTGCGCAAACCACAGCGAGTAGTTTTCGTTTACTTGAATCTCGCTCCCGCGCGATTGCTTCTTCAGGGTGAAAGGGGTCGTTAATCATGAAACTAGCTTATGTAAAACCTTAACTTTACGGCTCCGTGTTGCGTCCCGGAGCCGATGCGCCCGTGACGGCGAGAATCAGCTTTTCGAGAAATTGCTCTTCCGCAAGTCCCGTACTGCGCAACGTGGTCCACTCAGCTCCCGTGACGCCATCAGAGCGACCTTCAACCTTTGCGTTAACTGCGATGTTCGCCGAGGTGCCATCGATTGGTTGAACCTCGACGGTCAGAGTGTAGCGGCCACGCGTCCATCCCCGCCCACTCGAAGCGACCACATCTGCATACCTGCTGAGATCCGCTTCCGCAATTACTGCGCCCTTCGTGAATGTGAACGGCTGGCTAACGATGATCCCATCTGAAATCCTCGATGCAGCTTCGTCAACTACCAGTTTGCGATCGCGCATCAGATCCTGAATCGCCGTGATGATCACGTCCCGACGTCCAGTCAAACGATACGGATTGGGAAGCGGCGGTGCTTCGGGCGTACGGTCTTTACCGAAATCCATACCGCGACCTGCACCCGTGTCTGTCTTGTTGCCATTGTTGGCCGGCGTTCTCGAGCCGGCGTCACGAACGCGCTCGTTTTGCTTGTCGACCCCTTTTGCAGCCTGTGCGAATGCTGGAACTGAACAGGCAATCAAGACCAGTAGACCAGTAATTATGCGCAACATAGCCATACCCTTTGTTTACTAACATGAACTTCACAGGGGACTTGCAAACTAGAACCCGAGAATAGATTAACGTTCAGTCAAAGACAAGCCAGAGTTGAGAATGTAAAACTCAAGAATCTGTTGCCTCAGTTTTGTGCCTTTAGTGCCTTTTCCGGCTACTTTCCGGCTTCGCGTCTGTCGCGCTCGCGTTCCCACCGGCGCAATGCCTGGACGCCAGTCTCAAACTCAGCCCCATTGTTATAGAAGTTGTGTGCACCGTCGTCACGATCAGGATTTCGCACATAGTAGAGATAGTCTGAGGTGGCTGGATTCAGTGCTGCCTTAAGCGAGCTCTCGCCAGGTGACGCGACTGGTCCGGGCGGCAGTCCTGCATAAATCCGAGTGTTGTATGGTGAACGGCGCTCGATGTCGCTGCGGTAGACTTTGCCGTCGTTGCGCCACTTTCCTTCGAGCTTCGACGCGTAAATGATGCTCGAGTCGACGGCGAGCGGAATGTCCTTCTGCAAACGATTGTAGATGACAGACGCAACGAGCGGGCGCTCCTCAGCAAGTTTCGCCTCGGTCTCAATAATCGAAGCAGTGGTTACGATCTGACGTGGCGTGAAGGAGAGACTACGCGCACGTTCAGTCCAATCGGGTTTCCAGACACCTCGAAATCGGTCCACCATCAACGCGATCAGCTCGGCGGCCGTTGTCTCGGGCGAAAACTCATATGTATCGGGGAACAGATAGCCTTCGAGATTTTTGGCCTCGGGATCAAGGTCGCTAATGAGGCTCACGTTATCCATTAACTCTAATGCCTGAGCATCGCTCGTCAGGCCGAATTCAGGCACTTGCGCCATCGCGCGGGCGATGTCCCAACGCGTCCAGCCTTCGATGATCGTGATGCGATTGAGCCGTCGTTGGCCTTGCTGAAGTTTTGCAAGGGCACCGAGCGGAGATATGGGTGAAGCGAAATTGTATTCACCGGCCTTCAATGTGGCGCCCTTTCCGGTGACCTTCAAGTAAATCTTTAACGGCCACTCGTGCGCGATTACTCCCTCGGCAGCGAGTTTCCGCACGATTGAGGCCGGCGATGAGCCTTTGGGGATCTCGATGTATTGTCCGGTTTTGGTGTGGGCGACGGGTTTGTGCAGATCCGAGTAAATCCAAAAAGCGAGGCCGGCGATGGCCAGAACTCCAACGAGGATTATCAAAAGTATTAGCCGCTTCATTCTTGTGTTGTGTCGACCAGAAATCGTTGCTGGTTAGTATCGAGAAAGTCGCGAAGGATCATTGCCGCTGCTTCGCCGTCTATCAGTGCCGAGACGTCATCAGGCTTAACGCCCTCGTCTTTTAAATTCTCCATCGCGGCGCGGGAAGTCAAGCGCTCGTCCTGCAGATAAACCGGCTGTGACACCGACTTCGCGAGGTTCATTGCCAGTCGACGTATGTTTTTCGCCGCATCGCCATCTGTTCCATCGAGCCGCAACGGCAAACCAACTACTATCGTTTGGGCGTCAAAGACCTCCAGCAGGTGCCGCACGTCCAGAAGAAGTTTTTTCCAGTTTGAACGCTTGAGTGGCGCGAGACGTTTGGTAGTTATTAATCTTTCGTCCGAAATCGCGGCGCCGACGAGTTTTTCGCCGATGTCGAGGGCCAGCACCGGGCCTCTTAAATTAACTGGATCCGTGGTTGTTTTCACTTTAGTTAGCAGGATTTGTTTAGCTTGCACCCCGTAAATGCCGCCTGTATCATACGGGCCGGGCTCTAACGTAATCGATGAGGTAGTTAAATGTCATTTCGTACCAAGTTCATCCTGACTTTGCTGTCTGCAACGTTGACACTCTATACGGCTGTCGGCGGCTGGATTTCCACCCGCGCCCAACAACCGGCAAACGATCCAAATGCTCAGTTGCGAATTTTTGAGAGTGTGTTACAGCACATTCAGAATGATTACGTCGATGAGCCAAACATGGATAAGGTTCGCGCCGGAGCGTTGCGCGGCCTCGCGTACGGCCTCGATCCATATTCGACCTACCTGACGCCCGACCAGGTCAAAGAATACAACGCCGCCAACAAACCTAACCCCGCCGGCATCGGCGCAGAGCTTTCGCAGGTCGCTTCGTATCTCTACATCATCGCGCCTATGAAAGGCTCACCCGCAGATCAAGCCGGACTCAAGGCGGGCGATATCATCGAGTACATCGATACCAAAGCCACTCGCGACATCTCCCTCTACGATGCCAAACAACTTTTGAATGGCGCTCCCGGCACGGAGGTGAAACTTAGAGTTTTACGTGCGAATTCGAGCCCGCTGACGATCAATGTGAAGCGGGGAACCACGCGCGCGCCGGCGGCAGAGGGACGCATCGAAACGGGCCGAGTCGGCATTCTCAGGATCAACAGTTTTGCTGATGGCGAATCGGCGGAAGTAAAAACGCGTTTACAGGATCTTCTCAAACAGGGTGCGCAGAAGATCGTCATTGACATGCGCGACACTGCCGGCGGCTCATTAAACGAAGCCGTAGCGGTGGCGAATCTTTTCATTAGAGACGGTGTGCTCGCCCAAACTATCGGTCGCGAAGGAACGGCGTTGAAGACGTTCAGCGCGGATTCGAAAGCAACGGTGTTTACGGGCCCGGTCGTCGCCCTCATCGATAAAGGCAGTGCCGGAGCGGCTGAAGTTGTTGCCTCAGCATTGATCGAGCGCAACCGCGCCCAGGTTGTCGGCGAGAAGAGTTTTGGCGCGGGAACGGAACAGCAACTCTTTACACTGCGTGGTGGCGATGGTCTGCTCCTGACAACTGTGAAATGGGCGAGCTCGAGCGGAAAGACGTTCCTCGGTGAAGAACGTGCTAATACCGGCGTGACTCCGAGTGTCGAAGTGAAGAGTCAGGAACTCCCGGAAGCAGTTGATCCGGACGAACTGACCGGCAACGATGACGATGCGATTCAGAAACCTGAGCAGGGAAATGAGAAGCGCGATGTCGCTCCGGCTCCGGCGGCCAAACCACCCGCTGAAGATCTCCAGTTGAAGAAGGCGCTCGAGCTTTTGAAAGACAAGCCGGTCCAGCGCGCAGCTTAACTTAATCCAAGCCGCAAAGAACGCGGATTGAACGCCGATTTAAGCGTTCATCCGCGTTCTGTTTTTCCGCCGATATCGAGTACCTGAATTCCATATCGGGTATTCGGACCTTTGCTTTCTCTTGCGAATTTCTTGCAACTCACAATTTTTCGTCTGTGATTGCTAGAATTACGCGTACTTACCCGTTTTACCCCCTCCACCCGACACTGAGGAATAGTGCTTGCAGAATACCCAGCGGCTTGGGAAGTACTTGATCTTTTAGCAAGGAGAAGCAGAGCGATGATTATGACTAACAAATTACTCCCGGTGGCCTTGATAGCTGCCCTAGTCGGTGGTTCCGTCGGCGCACTGGTGATGCACAAGAGTTCTCCAGCTACGGCTGAGACGACTACTACAACACCGGCACAGAACACTGTCAGAACCGCAGGTGTGAACACTGCTCAGCAGGTTTCGGACAACGAAATGGCGCCGGCTGAGTTCAACACAGCAGGTGAGCAAACAGCTTACAAGACCGGATTCGCAGATGGTTTCGCCGCTGCTTCAGAGACTCGGCAGAGCTCAGTAACGACGTCGACCAGACGCGCTCCGTCGCGAGTCGTTTATCGGAACGCGAGTAGCAACAGAACCTCGGCAAATCGCGTTTACTACAACTATGAACCACGGAAGCGTAGTTTCTGGGATAAGCACCGCGATAAGCTGACGGTGGCGATTGGTACCGGTGCTGGCGCGGCAGTTGGTGGCCTCGTTGGTGGCAAAAAGGGCGCCGTGATCGGTGGCCTAGCTGGCGCGGGTGGCTCGGCCCTGTGGACATACAAGCTGCGCAAACGCGACCGGAACTACTAACTTATTACTTAGAGGTCCGGAACAGTGAGTAAAGCTAAACTTGCTATCGCTCTAAGTTCTCTCAGTGTTGCAATAGTTGCATGGGCGGTTCCTCTGAAAGGAATCGCCCATCAACATGTTCAGCGATTGAGAGGCGCCGATGTCGTCGCGCCGATTCGTTTAAAGGACGAACGCGAGCGCGGCTTGTTGGCCCAAGGCTGGATAAACGGCGCCGGCCCGTTCGTCTTCGTCATCGACACGGGTGCGGGTGTTTCGCTTATCAGCCGCAACGTCGTTGACCGTGCCCGGCTGCAACAGTCGAAATCACGCCGCACGCTCGTCGGCGGCTTCAGCACGGCGCCGATTGCTTCAGATCAGGAGACGCGGATTTCGGGTCTCACCCTCGGAGATCGTAATAACAACGTGCCAGGCAGTTTCACCGCCGCAGTCGTGGCGAGTTTACCCGGTTCGATAGATGGAGTTTTGGATCCCACCGAGGTGTTCAGTCCATACGGCTACTCAGTCGATATTCCGAATCGCGAATTGCGAGTGTTTGATACTGCCGCGCAGCGCTTGCGTGTGACGGACGTGCCAAAGGACGGCGCGGTCGTGCGTTGGGTGCGTGAAGCGGGAAGTGAGAGGCCGTTTGTGCGGCTTGGCGATGGGCGGCTTGCCTTGATTGACACCGGATCGACGCTTGGGTTTGCGTTGAATGAAACGGGACGCGCAACGGGCCGGAATCGCCTCAGCCACGATCTCGGTGGCGGAACGATTCAGTCACGTCGAGTGGCGCCGCAGACTGTAAATATTGGCACGCTCGTGCTCAATGGTGTGCCGACAGACGTGTTGACGGGAGTCGCGCCCGGAACGCCGCTCATCCTCGGGCGAGGCGCGCTGTTCCCATTCAAGATCACATTCGATCCCGCCTCACGGTTGATCGCCTTCGAACCGACAGAAGAAGACTAGCCGCAAAAAGGCACAAAATGCAGCTGGCCCTGAAAAGCGCAAATTGTTTGTGTGCCTTTTGTGCCTTTTGTGGCTAAAGGACAAATTTGTTTGTGTGACTTTTGTGCCTTTTTGTGGCTAAAGAGGGATATTCCCGTGCTTGCGTGCTGGATTGGTGTCGCGCTTGTTTTCCAGGAGCGAGAGGGCGCGGATCAGTTTGGGCCGCGTGTATGCGGGCTCGATCACTTCGTCAACAAAACCACGCTCAGCGGCGATGTAAGGATTCGCGAACTTCTCCTGTAGCTCAGCGATCTTCGATTTGCGGGCGGCTTCCTGGTCCTGCGCGTCATTGAGCTCGCGCCGGTAGAGAATTCCCACTGCGCCCTCAGCTCCCATTACGGCGATCTCCGCAGAAGGCCACGCGAAGTTGACGTCAGTGCGAATATGCTTTGAGGCCATTACGCAATACGCGCCGCCATATGCTTTGCGCGTGATCACAGTAACTTTCGGCACCGTCGCTTCAGCAAATGCATAAAGAAGTTTCGCGCCATGCGTGATGATGCCGCCGTGCTCCTGCGACACGCCCGGCAGAAATCCCGGCACGTCTTCAAACGTGATCAGTGGGATATTGAAGCAGTCACAGAACCGGACGAAGCGCGCGCCTTTAACTGACGCGGCGATGTCGAGCACACCCGCGAGAAACGCCGGCTGGTTTGCGACGATGCCGACTGAGCGTCCGCCTAAACGCGCGAAACCGACACAGATGTTCGGCGCAAACATCTGGTGCACTTCGAAGAAGTATCCGTCGTCAACAACGTGATTGATGACTTCGCGGATGTCGTACGGTTGATTTGACGCTTCGGGAACTATGTCGTTGAGTTTCGGCTCGAATCGATCGATAGGATCGCTGACCTCGACACGTGGTGGATCTTCGAGATTGTTTGAAGGAATAAACGAGAAGAGCTCGCGCACGATCCGCAGTGCGTGCTCGTCCGAGTCCGCGGCGAAGTGCGCGACACCTGAAACGCTGTTATGAGTGACCGCGCCACCCAGTGCTTCTTTCGTGACTTCCTCGTGCGTGACGGTCTTGATCACGTCTGGTCCAGTAATGAACATGTACGACGTGTCTTTGACCATGATGTTGAAATCAGTGATCGCGGGACTGTAAACCGCGCCACCCGCACACGGCCCCATGATGCAACTGATCTGCGGCACCACACCGCTCGCTAGGGTGTTGCGCAGAAAAATATCCGCGTAACCACCGAGACTGACAACACCTTCCTGGATACGCGCGCCGCCCGAGTCGTTCAATCCAATAACGGGGGCGCCGACTTTCATCGCGAGGTCCATCACCTTGCAGATCTTTTCGGCGTGCGTTTCGGAAAGGGAACCACCAAACACGGTGAAGTCCTGCGCGAAAACAAACACACTGCGGCCGTCGATCAATCCGTGACCCGTGACAACGCCGTCGCCGGGATAGAGTTGCTTATCGAGCCCGAAGTCTCTCGAGCGATGGACCACGAGCTTGTCAAACTCTTCAAACGAGCCTTCGTCGAGCAGAAACTCGATCCGCTCGCGCGCGGTCATCTTTCCGGCTTCGTGCTGCTTTTCAACTCGAGCGACACCGCCGCCTTGCTCAGCCTGCACGCTACGCTCGCGCAGTGCTTCCAACTTCGACTTAGTCTGTTTTGGTTGTTGTTTTGAAGCCATATTTACTCGGTGAAGGGAAACGCTCTTGACTCGATGAGCCGCGTCAACTCGGTCACGGCCCGGCGCGCATTTGCCTGAACCTCTTCTGGGTATGCGTAGCGCCTGGCGTTCGCTTCAAAATCTTCGACGTCGAGTATCTTGTAAGTGAGATCGGGTGCGACTAACACGTCGATGTCCAGATCGATGTAGCTCAGCACGTGGCCGTCAAAAGTCGGCGGCTGGTTCACATTGCAGTAGTAATTCTTCAACCGGCGATCCGGATCGCTGAAGCGAAACACGTTGTACCAGCGATCGAGCCAGTAGTATTCGGTGCTGATCGTTCCCGACGAAATCGTACCGAGCAAATCATGTTTGATCTCATTTTCGAAAACGGCATCAAGGACCAGCAGTGGCCCATCGCTCTTCGCGATTCGTGCGGGCCAGCGTCGATGTTCGAGACCATCGTATTTCAGCACGCTGACAACGATCTGCTCCCCTTCTTGATCGATTACTTCCTCCCGCTTTTTGACCAGTCCGCCAGAAACTGTGCCTGTCCTTTGTCCGTCAGCGGATGATTGAAAAGCTGATCGATCACCTTGAACGGCATCGTGGCAATGTCAGCACCCATACGCGCCGCTTCGATCACGTGCACCGGACTACGCAGGCTCGCCGCCAGCACTTCCGTTTTCCAGGGATAGTTCTGATAGATCTCGACGATGTTTTGCAGCAGCAACAAACCGTTCTCACCGATGTCATCGAGACGACCGAGAAACGGGCTGATGAACGATGCACCGGCCTTTGCGGCGAGTATCGCCTGGGCCGCTGAAAAGCACAGCGTGACGTTTACTTTTATACCTTCATCCGACAACTGACGCGTCGCTTTCAGACCGTCACGCGTCGATGGGCATTTGATGACGACGTTCGGAGCGATCTTCGCATACTCGCGGCCTTCGCGAACCATGCCGTCTTTGTCCTGGCTCGTCACCTCCGCCGACACCGGTCCCTGAACGATCTCGCAAATCGCGGCGATGTGCTGTTTGAAGTCAACATCTCCTTCCTTCGCGATCAGGGATGGATTGGTGGTGACGCCGTCGGCAAGACCTAACGATGCTCCTTCGCGAATCTCGTTGAGATTTGCGGTATCAAGAAAAAATTTCATAACCAGACTCCTATCGATAGCACAAACTGCACAAACGCTTAACAGATCAGACGACTCGATTTTGTAGAACGCCGATCCCGCTCACTTCAACTTCTACCGTATCGCCCGACTTCATCCGCGAAACGCCCGCAGGCGTTCCAGTCGCAATCAAGTCGCCGGGATACAGTGTCATGATCTCAGAGATGTACCTTATAAGAAAGGCGACAGGAAATGCCATGTCAGCGGTGTTGCCTTTTTGTTTCACTTCACCATTAAGGCGAGTCTCGACCGTAACGTTTTGCGGATCGATGTCAGTTTCAATCCACGGCCCGACGGGACAGAATGTGTCAAACGATTTACCGCGAGTGAATTGCACATCCTTGCGCTGGAGATCACGTGCGGTGACGTCGTTGACGCACGTGTATCCGAGCACATAACTCAATGGATCTTCCTCGCTGGCAATGTTGCGCGCGAGACGTCCGATTACAACACCCAGCTCACCTTCGTGCTCGACTTGCTGTGACGCGCTGGGCAATACGATTTCCTGACCTGAAGAGATGATTGCCGACGGCGCCTTCAAAAAAAGCAGCGGCTCATCCGGCATTTTATTGCCCAACTCCGCGGCGTGTTCGCGATAGTTGCGGCCGACGCACACGATCTTGGAAGGGGCAATAGGTTCTCGCACTTTCATATTCCTACGGCGCTTTCTCAGAGCCAACTTCAGACGGTTGACTGATGTTGCCCGCTGTGTCTACTGCGACGATGTAATAGTAGTAAGTCTTGCCTGACTCAACCCTGTCGTCCTGATAAGTCGTTCGGGTTAACAGAGACTGGTTCAGCTTCGTCCAATTTTGTTTCGGAAGATCAGGGTCCGTTGAACGATAAATGTTGTAGCCCGCGATGTCGGTCTCTTTGTTCGCGGCAAAAAAGATCGCCAGTCGAGCTGACGACGGCTCCGGCGCCGCGACGCTCGGGCGCTCAGGTGCCGCAGGCGGAAAAATATCACGCGGCGACACGGCTACGGCATTAGAGTTGAGACTCTCTACCTGCGCACCACCGGTTCCGAGTGAAACCGCGCGAACGATGTAACGATAGTTGTTACCGAACTGGAAATTCTTGTCGGCGTAGGCAGTGCCGGAGATTGGCGCAGCATTCAGTGGCTGGTTACCGGGGTCAGTTTGAGATTCGTCTGTGCGATAGACGTTGTAGCCGAGAAGATTCACGGGTGTCGAATTGTCGATGTTTGCAGCGGGTGGTTGCCACGAGAGCGTGATCGAGTCTTCGAGGACTCGGACGTCCGTTGAGAGTGCCGGTGCTTGTGCGATCCGCGCTGCCGGCTCGATGGTGAGGAAGTTGGAGAAGGCAGCGCGCTGTCCGGAAGCGTTGACGTACCGAATCGCGTAACGCAGACGCGTCGGTTGACCGGCAAGCTCGAGTGCGTCCCGGTAAGTGAGCGTCTCGCCGGCTGTTTGAATCTGTTCGAAGGTAACTGAGCCGACGAGGGTGGCCCGCGTGGCAAATTCGTCTTCCGTCAAGGCGAGAGGCGCGCCTGGGCTTTCCGCAAGCCGAAAAACATCGATACGACGAATGCTTTGCACGCTGCTGTCCGGCGCATTTCGTCGTGGCGCGGGCCAACTGAGAATCACTTCGTTGCCTTGTTGCGCGCCCGAGAGCAGTTCCGTGCGCTGCTGCACGCGCTCAATCGGAGCCTGTGGCGGCCGGCGCTTACCACATCCTGCTAAACCAAGTGACACTATGAGAAAAACACAAAGACACAGAGCTTTGCTGAACTGGTCCATTCGATTATTTGTGCCTTCTTGTGCCTCTTGTGGCTAGAGAATGTAACGACTGAGATCCTGGTCTTTAACGGTCTCTGCGAGCATGCCCGAAACATACGCGGCGTCGATGTGCTGGTGCTTCGGATCGAGATCCGGCCCTTCAAAGCTGATTTCTTCCAGCAGTTTTTCCATGATCGTTTGCAGCCGACGCGCGCCGATGTTTTCCGTCTGTTGATTCACTTGCGCGGCGTAGTTGGCGATCGAATCGATTGCATCAGCCGTAAACTCAATCGTCACGCCTTCAGTTTCCATCATCGCCTGGTACTGTTTAATCAACGCGTTACGTGGCTCAGTGAGAATCCGCTTGAAGTCTTCGATCGTAAGCGACTCGAGCTCGACACGAATCGGAAAACGGCCCTGCAACTCGGGAATCAAATCAGAAGGTTTCGAAACGTGAAACGCACCCGCCGCGATGAAGAGAATGTGATCGGTGCGCACCATGCCGTAACGAGTATTAACGGTCGTACCTTCGACGATCGGAAGAATGTCGCGCTGCACACCTTCACGCGAAACGTCCGGACCGTGGCCCGACTCGCGTCCCGCGATCTTGTCGATTTCGTCGAGAAAGATGATGCCCGAATTCTCCACGCGCTCGATTGCAGCGCGGGCGACCTGGTCCATGTCGATGAGACGCTCTTCCTCTTCCTGCATCAGGTATTCCATCGCTTCGTCAACACGCATTTTGCGTCTCTTCGTGCGACCCTGAAAGAGATTGCCCAACATGTCTTTCATGTTGATGCCCATCTCTTCGACGCCCTGTGGACCAGCCAGCTCGATCACGGGAAAGTTTTTCTCCCTGACTT
>DAIOGT010000014.1:11120-45363 GCA_036745095.1 Pyrinomonadaceae bacterium | reverse complement strand
CGCACCTGGACCAACTCGAGAAGACATACGTGCTCGAAGCGCTGCGCCGCACGGCCGGAAATCAAACCAATGCCGCCGAGCTCCTGCGTCTGTCAGTGCGCTCGCTGAGGCACCTGCTGGATAAACATGGCGCTCGTGGCTTGACCGCCCAAATGCGTGACGAGCGCCGTGGGCCAGACTCCGCGCCTCG
The DNA here is from genome assembly GCA_036745095.1 of Pyrinomonadaceae bacterium. Lineage (GTDB taxonomy): Bacteria > Acidobacteriota > Blastocatellia > Pyrinomonadales > Pyrinomonadaceae > PSRF01. Next base: position 45,173 of record DAIOGT010000014.1, on the reverse strand, counting down.
CCGTCGCGCCACCGACCAGGGCCCGCGTCGTCGCGCCGAGGATAGCGAGTTTGCGGCCGGGGCCGGCGAAACAAATTAGCCGCAGATTCACGTAAATTCATCCGCGTTAATCTGCGGCTTTGACTTAGTGCCTTTTTCTGGCATCAGCCTGCTGCCAGAATTTGTCAGCATCCTCGCTCGCTTTGGCCCACCCCTTAAAATTTCGATCAAAAAAGATCGAAATTCCCTCGTTTCCACCCAAATCCCGCATGGCACAACGGTTGTTTTAGAGACCGCCGACACTTCGCGCTCTGCGCGGCTCAAAAGGGAACGAAAGCCGATGGCGCGAGCAAACAAAGGGATCTCCCTACATCTTTTAAGGAGCATGAAATTTCTTATGACTACCAAACGCCAAGAAGGCTTCTCGTTGATCGAACTTCTGATCGTCGTTGCGATCATCGGCATCATCGCCGCGATCGCTATCCCCAATCTTCTCGCTTCTCGCCGTGCCGCTAACGAAGGTTCGGCTCAATCGTCTCTGCGTACCATTCACAGTTCGCAGGCCACTTACCAGGCTACCAACGGTAACGGTGCGTATGCCACCACACTTGCTCTTCTCCAGGGCGCTAACTTGATCGACAGCGTTCTCGGCGGCGGAACTAAGAGCGGATACGCCTTCACCATGGCTACGGATACTGGTGGCACTGGCGCCACTGCGGTATTCGGATCGGTTGCTTACCCCGTCACTACCTCGGGTGTGAGCCAGACCGGAACCCGTCAGTTTGGCATCACGGAAGTTGGTGTTATGTATGGCGCGCCTGTCCAGGCTGCCGCACCGACAACCAGAGCCAATATCATTGCTGGACCGATGGCTCCGCTTGGCAACTAATCAAGTCCTCAGACCCTTGAAAGGAACACGCTACTCATGATTACCAAACGCCAAGAAGGCTTCTCGTTAATCGAACTTCTCATCGTGGTTGCAATCATCGGCATCATTGCCGCGATCGCTATCCCTAATCTCCTCGCTTCACGCCGCGCCGCTAACGAGGGTTCGGCTCAATCGTCCCTGCGTACCATTCACAGTTCGCAGGCCACTTACCAGGCTACCAACGGTAACGGTGCGTATGCCACCACACTTGCTCTTCTCCAGGGCGCTAACTTGATCGACAGCGTTCTCGGCGGCGGAACTAAGAGCGGATACGCCTTCACCATGGCTACGGATACTGGTGGCACTGGCGCCACTGCGGTATTCGGATCGGTTGCTTACCCCGTCACTACCTCGGGTGTGAGCCAGACCGGAACCCGTCAGTTTGGCATCACGGAAGTTGGTGTTATGTATGGCGCACCTGTCCAGGCTGCAGCACCAACAACCAGAGCCAATATCATTGCAGCACCCATGGCTCCGCTTGGCAACTAATAAGTCTGCTTAGGCACTCAGCCGCTTGCAGAGGATGGAGAAATCTCCATCCTCTTTTTTTTGAACTCACCCGCGTTCTCCTTTGTTTGCAGTCACAAAAGTTGTCGCGTGAGATGCCAGAATCTGTCACCGCATTCAACTCACGCCGGTTTTTAATGCAAACATGGCCCAATATTCCCGCAGTTCTCAGTACGGTTTCATGGCACAGATCTTGTTAAGTATTCGAGTAAGAAATCGTGCTCCGCGGGACATGAAAACGATCAAGGGCGGAGAACAAAAGGAACCGGTTTCTTGAAGGAGCAGAGTCTATGAAGAATAAACGACAAGATGGCTTTTCACTGATCGAGCTGCTCATCGTAGTTGCGATCATTGGCATCATCGCCGCCATCGCTATCCCCAACCTCATGGCTTCACGCCGCGCCGCTAACGAAGGGTCGGCCCAGTCATCAATCCGCACCATCCATAGCGCTCAGGTGGTGTATCAAGCAACGGCCGGAGCCGGAGCTTACGCGGGAGCCCTTGCGACATTACAAGGGCAGACCTTAACTGACACTGTACTGAGCAGCGGCACCAAGAGCGGATATAACTTCGCGATCGTCGAACAGGCCGGCATCAATTCTACGGCGGTATTTGGTGTCTACGCCTTTCCCGTAACAACCAGCGGCGTCTCCCAAACCGGCACGCGTACCTTTGGAACCACTGAGGTTGGCGTGATGCGTGGCGATACGGACCTCGGCGCCATACCAAACACGAGAGCTGACATCACTGCTATGCCGGTGATCGGAAACTAGCCCGATCTGTTTTCGAAAATAGTTTTACTTCCAACTCTCTCTTTCCCCCTCAAACACCATGATTGCCAATCGGTCATAACCGGTTGGCAATTTGGCGATTCCAACTCGCTGAAATGCGTTCCATAACAAAGACTCAGCCATCGCAAATTGGAACCTGGCAAGCGGCATTCGGCAATTGGCAATCAGCTATTGCATTAGCTGTTGCGTACTCGTTCCTCGCGATTGTTCCCGCCATCCTCTGGGGTATTCCCTCCAATCTGGATCTCACGAATCATTTTCGTTTTGCGCTTCCCTTTCACGATGCGATCGCGGCCGGCGATCTATATCCCGGCTGGCTCGCTGAGTCGAATGGTGGCTACGGCGATCCGAGCTTCCGGTTCTATCCTCCGGGCCTCTATTACGTCCTGGCCGCCATGCGAATGTTGCTTGGTGACTGGTACGCGGCGACGTTGGTCACCTTCGTTTTGCTGTCGATAACGGGCGGCTTGGGAATGTACTTTTGGGCCAGGTCGATTCTGCCGTCGGCGAGTGCGAGTTGGGCGGCTTTTTTTTACGCACTCGCTCCGTATCACCTCAATCAGCTTTACCAGTCGGTGTTGCTCGCGGAGTGGGCCGGCAGCGCGATGTTGCCGTTTGTTTTCGGGTTTGTTGATAGAGTTTGCGAAAGAGGAAGACGTAGAGACATCGCGGGCCTCGCCGCGACATACGGTCTGTTGGTCTTTACGCATTTGCCACTCGCGGTCATTGGATCGATCGCGCTCGCGGTCTATGCCCTCGCAAAGATTCAAGGAACGGAAAAAGTTCGTAAACTCGCGAAGCTTTCGGCCGGGGCAATGCTGGGGCTGAGTGTGAGTGCGATTTACTGGGTGACGATGGTTTCCGAAGTTAATTGGATCGCAGTCAACCGGTTCCAGGGCGATTCGTCGGTCGATTACAGATTCAACTTCCTGCTGTCGACATTCTCGCCCGACAATCTGAACGTGTGGTGGATGAACATCATGGCGCTCATGTCGCTGATGTTATTCGCACCTGCGCTCTTTATTTTCAAAAAACAGATAGGCGCGGAGAGACGTTCTTACAAAGCCGTGGTCGCGGTTACGTTGTTCGCGGTGTTCATGACGGTTCCACTGAGCCGGCCGATTTGGATGTTGCTGAAACCTCTTCAGGAAACGCAGTTTCCGTGGCGGTGGCTGGTCTTGATTTCGATGGGAGGCTCGATACTCGCCGCGGCAGGTCTGCCACGCCTCACCGGCATGAAAAACCGCGCTGCCCGCATGCTCATCTTTGGCGCCATGGCGATTTCCGTCGCGTTTACACTCTCTCATATCGTGCGTGAAGCACAGTATTTTCAACCGCAAAGATTTGAAACCATGTTAACGGACGTCCGCGGTAGCGCTTGCGTGTACAGTTGGATTCCGATCTGGGGCGCGCGCGGCGAAGCGAAGAAAATGGAGACCGACGTTGAAGCCGGCAATCGCGAGGTAACGGTGACATCGTGGCAACCTGAGCATCGCACGTTCTTAGTTGCAGCTGGTCCAGCTACGGAAGCACGCGTCAGAACTTATTACTACCCTCATTGGACCGCAACAAGCGACGGCGGAGTTTTGGCCACGCGTCCCGACAAAGACGGTGCATTGCTGATCTCGTTGCCGCAAGATACAACGTCGGTCGCACTCGACTTGCGCGAACCGCGACGAACAAAAATATCGACAATAACGAGCTTGAGCGGTTTAATAATCATCGGCGCCCTCGTCGTACCGCTCAGGCGGAAAATCTTGAATCAGTAAACAGTGGAAACCACCGCAGCGATCAGTCAATCGGATACACGCACTGAAACGCGGCCAGGGAAGTTCTGGCGCATCACGGCGATTGCACGAAACGCCTTTCGTGAAGCCGTGCGCGATCGCGTGCTCTACAACCTTGTACTCTTCATGCTCCTGCTCACCGGCGCTTCAATCTTTATCGGCGAGTTGTCCGGCGGCCAGGAACGAAAGGTCATCGTCGATCTCGGCCTCAGCGCGATGCTGCTCTTCGGCGTGTTCATCGCGATCTTTGTCGGCGTCGGACTTGTTTACAAAGAGATCGAACGCCGAACGATTTACGCGGTGTTTTCGAAGCCCGTGGGACGCGGTGAATTCCTCGTCGGCAAGTATCTCGGTCTCTGTCTCACGTTGCTGGTCAACGTGGTGGTGATGGGCGTCGGTGTGTCGCTCGCCTTGCTATACGTTAGCGGCGGTTGGGATCAGCTGATTCCGACGATCTGGCCGGCAGTGTTCCTGATCTACCTCGAGCTGATGCTGTTGACGGCGACCGCGCTGCTCTTCTCCTCTTTCTCGTCACCGGCGCTTTCCGCGTTGTTGACGTTCATGGTTTTTATCATTGGTCACTTCAGTGCCGACTTGAAAAGTCTCGCCGTCTCCGTCGGCAGCAGCGGCGCTCGCTGGTTGTTTACCGGTCTTTATTACCTGCTGCCGAATCTCGCTAACTACAGCTTCATCACACCGGCGGCTCACGGGCGCGCACCCTCGGCCGGATTTGTGTTTGCGACCGCATTGTATGCACTCGTTTACATCGCGGTGATCCTCGCGGCGGCGACTATGATCTTCAACCGTCGCAACTTCAAATGACGATGAGTGATCGATCAAAAACTGTCGCGCTCGGCCTCGTCGTCGTAATTGGAATGACGTGTGCCGCGCTTCTTGTTCGACGCATCGATACGCTTCGGCCCCCGGCTGATCCAAATGCGATCGATGAGAGTCTATATCTGGACGGGAAGACCGCGCGCCGCATCAGTCTTGCCTTCAACGGGCTCGCCGCGGACTGGTACTGGATGCGATCGCTGCAATACGTCGGCAGGAAAATCATCAACGACAACGACGTTCCGATCGACAATCTCGGAGTTCTCAATCTGAAGTTGCTGGCGCCGTTGTTAGATACAGCGACGACACTCGATCCGCAGTTTTTGGATCCTTACGAATACGCCGCGATTGTGTTGCCGGCGATTGATGTAAATGAAGCGATCCGCATTACGAAAAAAGGAATTGACGCGAACCCGGACGCGTGGCGGCTGTATCAACATCTCGGTTACATCTACTGGCAACAGCGAGATTACCAGGCCGCGAGTGAGACGTATGGACGAGGCGCGCAAATCTCGGGTGCGCCGCCGTGGATGGAAGCGATGAAAGCAAAAATGGCTGCTGACGGTGGCAGTCGCTCAACCGCACGTGAGATCTACACACGGATGTACGAGCAGTCTACTGATGAAAAAGTGAAAGACATGGCGCGCAAGCGTCTGCTCCAGCTCGATTCACTGGACCAGCGAGATGTTTTGAAGAAGTTGCTTGCGGCGTATCAGGCACGCACGGGCAAGTGTCCGAAATCATGGAATGAGATCGAGCCGGTTTTTCGCGCGCTGCGTTTGCCCGTGGCATTCTCGGGCGCGCCGCTCGATCCAACTGGAGTGCCTTACGTTTTGAAATCGGGTGCGTGTGAAGTTGATCTCGATCCAAAGTCGGAGATTCCTGTGAAGTAAGACTATGCCGGTTATCGAAATCACGAACCTAACTAAAGACTACGAAGTCGGCTTCTTCCGCAAACGCAAAGTGCGCGCACTTGACTCGCTTTCTCTCTCGATCGATCACGGCCAGATCTTCGGTTTTCTCGGCGCAAACGGCGCCGGCAAAACGACCACGCTCAAGCTCCTCATGCGCCTGATCTTTCCCACGACCGGCAGCGCGCGGATTCTCGGTCACGACATTCAGGACGTGAGCATGCATCAACGCATCGGTTACCTTCCCGAGAACCCGTACTTCTACGACTACCTCACGGCGCGTGAGTTTCTCGATTACTGCGGCGAGATTTTCGGTCTTCGACCCGCTCAGCGTAAGCAGCGGACCGCGGACCTGCTCGCCCGAGTCAACCTCGATGAGAAGCGCTGGGACACACAACTCCGAAAGTTCTCCAAAGGAATGCTGCAGCGAGTGGGCCTGGCCCAGTCGCTCGTCAACGATCCGGAAATTGTTTTTCTTGATGAGCCGATGAGCGGACTCGATCCGGTTGGGCGTCGTGAAGTAAGAGACTTGATCGGCTCGCTGCGCGATGAGGGTAAGACTGTCTTCATGTGCTCGCACATACTTTCTGACATCGAAGTGCTGTGCGATCGTGTCGCGATCCTTAAGCGTGGACGGCTGGCCCAGGTTGGTTATCTCGACGAACTGCGCCGAGCGACTGAGGGTCCAAATCGAATGGAAGTCCTCGCGACGGGCACCGAGGCAGATAAATTGCGCGAGCACCTTCCCGGCGCGGACATCGCCCCCATCCCCCGCGGCCTGCGCATTGAAATCTCATCCGAAGATCAAATTGAAAGCGTGTTGCTGGCATTAAGAAAAGCCGGCGGCAAGATTGTGTCCATCCAACCCGTGAAGCAATCCCTGGAAGAGTTGTTTCTTGATTAAAACGGATCTGAAGCCAATGGGATCTATTCTTTGAACTTAAACCCCGTGACTTCCATCTTGATATTCGCGCGGGCGTCGGTGTCGCTCATGCCGTCCAACATAACGGCGACGGGCAGTGTCTTGTTCGGCGCGAGCTCAGGCTGTTTTCCGGGAATCACCATTACGTTTCGCTGTTTCACGGGCTTGCCTTCGTAGTCCACCACCGCGGCGCGTATTTCAAGACCAGTCAGAGTCTTACCCGTTAAATTGCGAACGGTGGTTTGAAGAGTCATCGTGAGGTCGCCCAGCGCCCGCTTCGCTTCCACGGCTTCAGGGTCATCGAGAACGATGTTTTTCCTGTTTTCTTCAAACTGTGGGGAGCCCTCGCGTATCGCTCCTTGCAACGCTGCATCTGTGGCCGGACCACTGCTGCTTAAATACATCAGACCGTAGAACAGGGCCGCGATCACTATCGCTGCGATCACAGCCACGACAATGATGAGGGTTCGGTTCGATTCGCTCGTTTCGATCCGTCGATCTGGAACAGCCATGATGCTGAGAATTGTGCCACAAAGAGGCACAAAAAGCACAAAAGATCAGCCGCACTTATCGCGTGCTTTGCTGGTGACTATTTAGCAACTGCGCGATCAATTCTTCCAGCTCGTTGAAATCGATAGGCTTTGTAACGTAGGAATTGCAGCCCGCTTGCATCGCTTCCGACTGAAAGTCAGACGTATCGTGAGCCGAAACAGCAATGATCGGTATCGACTCAAGCTTTGGCAGTTTGCGAATCAAACGTGTGGCGGCGAGTCCATCAATCACCGGCAGGCTCAAGTCCATCAGGATTATTTGCGGCAACTCCGACTTGGCGAGCTTCACGGCCTCCTCGCCGTTCATTGCCTCGACCACTCTATAGCCCGTCATCTCCAGCAGCCGTCGCATCATGAACCGGTTGTCTTCCGTGTCTTCAACCAGCAAGACGGTGAGTGGCTCAGCCTTCTTTTTCATGATTGCACCTGACTCTACACCCAAAGTATTCCGCTCCCGCCCTTGCAAGTTATTGATTTTACTGTACGACTAGAATACGCGCCCGTTTTTTGGTACCATCCCGCATTGAAACGCAACACAAACGAATCTTCGGCCAGCGTTCAATTCATACACTCGACTGGCTGTGAGGTTCCCTTCCCCCAGCGGCCCCCAATACGAGCTGAGAGAGATTTGCCCAGATGAAGACTGCAATGTCGAGGCCCGACGAGACTGACAGGCTCCAAGACCTCGGGCGAGCTTCAATGCAAATAGTTCATGACCTCAAGAATCAGTTAAATGGTCTCAAACTCTATGCCACGTTCCTACGACGCCGGATTGAGAAGAACGAACGGCCCGGCGATGAGCAGGAAACGATCGGCAAGTTGATTAACGGTCTCGACCGAGCGGCCGAAGATTTATCCACGATCGTGAAATACGGCCAACCGGTCGAGCTGAAACAGCAGCCAGGCGTGGAAGTGGACAAAATCCTGCGCGCTGTGTGTTCGAGTTTCAATGAAGCCGGCTCCCCCGTAACCCTGGATTTGCAGCCCGTGCAAGGCAATCTTGATCTTTTCAAGCTGACCGACGCTTTGAAGTGGTTGTGTACAGGCGCGATAAAACTCAAGCAGAACGGGGATGAAGCAGGTGAGATCCTGGTGAAGACAAAATCGTCTGATGACCGACACGCTGTGATTGAGTGGTCGGGCTTGCGCGAGTTGGATCACGATCCGTTTCGCTCGTTCTCCGGCAGCGACGAGGTCAGGTTAGCGCTGGCCGCAAAAATCATTGAAGCCCACGGCGGGTCGGCAAAGTTTATAGACGGGAAATTTGTGGTTGAGCTTCCACTGTAGGATGACAATCGCGTTCAGAGTTCAAGCTTCAACCTGGACCGACTAACGTTTAGTTCTAATGAAAATGGAGTAATCATCATGCCCCAAGGCGCAGCGATTTCGAGAGAGGAGAAAAAGGTGGAGAACAAAGAAGTGCGGATTCTTGTGGTAGACGATGAACCAACAATGGCCGACTCTCTGCGGCAGAATTTCGTCGAGGAAGGATACTCGGTCGACACCGCCGCCACAGGCGCGACCGCAATCGAGCTTTTTGATCAGGGCGGACATCATCTCGCGATCTGCGATCTGCAATTGCCTGATATGGATGGTCTGGAAGTGTTGCGTCACATGAAAGATGCGCGACCAACAACCGAAGTGATCGTCGTAACGGGTTACGGTTCGGTTCAGAAAGCTGTCGAAGCAACAAAAGCAGGTGCTTTTTACTTTGTCGAGAAGCCATTTGATTTCGAACAGCTACAGCCGCTCGTCGAAAAGGCTCTTGAACGTCGTGAGCTCGTGGCTGAAACGGTAAACATGCGGCGCCAACTCTCCACCCGCGCCGAGTACTTCAACATTATCGGCGCGTCAAAGCCGATGCAGCAGATCTACGAGACGATCGAATCGGTCGCGAAGTCAGACGCGAACGTGCTGATCGTGGGCGAGTCGGGCACCGGCAAAGAATTGATTGCGAACGCCATTCACTACCAGTCACTCCGATCGAAAAAACCGTTCATCAAAGTTAACTGTGCAGCACTTCCGAAAGAGTTGATCGAATCCGAGCTCTTCGGTCACACCAAGGGCGCGTTTACCGGGGCACACGCAGACAAAGAAGGACTGGTCCAACACGCGGCCGGCGGTTCGTTGATGCTCGACGAAATTGCCGAGATGCCGGTCGAGTTGCAGCCGAAACTGTTGCGTGTGTTGCAGGAGAGGAGTTATCGCAAGATCGGATCGGAAAAGACATACGCTGTCGACTTCCGGCTCGTCTGCTCGACCAACCGTCCGCCCGCCGATGCAATTCGCGACGGCTTGCTGCGCGACGATCTCTTTTATCGCATCTCAACCATCACGATTCACGTACCGCCTTTGCGCGAGCGCAGTGAAGACATTCAGCTTTTGACTGAACACTTCCTGCACATGTACGCACAAAAGTATGAGCGGCCAATCACGGGCGTTTCCCAGGCAGCCTATCAACGACTCTTCAGTCACGCCTGGCCGGGAAATGTACGTGAGTTGCAAAACGTGATCGAGCGCGCGGTACTGCTCGCGAAAGACAAACAGATCGAACCAATCGATCTGCCTTTCGATAACGGCACGCTTCCGGAAGGAACGTCGTCGAACGTCACGTGGGATGTGCCACCGAACATGACGCTGGAAGACATCGAGCGCCTCGTCATCGAACGGACTTTGCAACGCACTGGGGGCAACAAGCAGGCGGCGGCCAATCTGTTAGGAATCTACCGGCCGCGACTTTACAGCAAGATTCGGAAGTACAACATCGACGTGCCATCGCTTGTCTCCGCGTAAATTGTGTTCGCCACAAAGAGGGACTGGAAGCACACGAATAACTGTGTTTTTGTGTCTGCTTGTGGCGAAGTTGGTCCACGGAGGAATCTTAAACTTGCGTTTCGTACAACTGTTCGCGCTTGTTTTCATACTCGCCACCGCTGCCTCAGGTCAACAACCACCCGGCACACCAACTCCGACACCAAGCCCGTTGCCGTCACCGACCGTCAAGATTGATCGGTATCGCGCCGCGGCCGCACGCATCATCGGCGCCGCACTCACTAGCGATCGCGCCTATGCGCGGCTTGCCTATTTGACGGACCACATCGGCCATCGTCTCAGCGGTTCACAAAATCTGGAGCGCGCAATTCAATGGGCTGTTACGGAAATGAAACGCGACGGGCTGGACAACGTGCGCACAGAGAAAGTGATGGTGCCGCACTGGGTTCGCGGCGAAGAAAGTCTCGAGATGCTGGCTCCCGTTCCCCGAAAGCTTCAGATGCTCGGCCTGGGTAACAGTGTCGGCACTCCGGCTGAAGGAATTTCCGCCGAGGCCGTCGTGGTCCGTAGTTTTGTCGAGTTAGACCGGTTAGGTGAGCAGGTACGAGGAAAGATCGTTGTCTACAACGTGCCGTTTTCGAGCTACGGAGCGACTGTCCCGTATCGTTTGCAAGGCGCTTCACGCGCGGCTCGGTATGGCGCCGTCGCGGCGCTTGTGCGTTCGATTACACCGGTGAGCCTGCAAACCGCGCACACCGGGGCAATGAATTATGACGCGAATCAACCGAAGATCCCGGTGGCGGCAGTCACGATCGAAGTCGCAGAGTTTTTACAACGCATGAACGATCGCGGCGACCGCCCGCGGTTGCGACTCAAGATGGAGGCGAAGTTTTTACCCGATGCGGAGTCTGCAAACGTTATCGCGGAGCTCAAAGGATCGGAGAAGCCGGACGAGGTGGTCCTGATCAGCGGGCACTACGATTCGTGGGACGTGGGCCAGGGTGCGCATGACGATGGTGGTGGCTGCATCGTCGCATGGGAAGCAGCGCGATTACTGAAGGAGCTCGGCCTTAAACCGCGGCGGACAATCCGCGTCGTGCTCTACACAAACGAGGAAAATGGGCTGCGAGGCGGAAACGCTTATCGCGACGCTCATCGTGCGGAGCTCGGGAAACACATTCTCGCGATCGAGTCAGATTCAGGAGTATATCGACCGGAGGGGTTTGGTCTGGCAGCAACAGCGCCGTTGCAAGTGCGTTCCAATATGCTGGAGATTGCGAAGCTTTTGTCTGGCATTGGGGCGGATGCAATCGCACCCTCCGGCGGTGGAGCGGACATTGGACCAATCATGCGTGAAGGAGTGGTGGGCGCGAATTTGGATGTGGACGGCGCACGCTATTTCGACATTCACCACACGCACGCCGACACGCTCGACAAGGTCAACCCGCGCGAGCTGCAACTGTGCGTTGCGGCAATGGCGGTGATGGCATTCGTAGTTGCTGATCTTCCCGAATCGTTCCGGTGATCCGCGTTTAATCTGCGGTTCAATCTAATTGGTAAGTGGCCACGCTCGTCGGTGTTTCGAAGCAGCGCACTTTGTAGATCTGCACGCGATCATCGCCGACGCGCTGCGCCACGCGCTCCAAAACGTACCTCGCGAGGTTTTCTGCGGATGGCTGCAACTCATCAAACGGCGGCAACTCGTTGATGTTCCGGTGGTCCAGGTACGTCACCACCTCATCCGCCGCCGCTTTTAGCTCCACGAAGTCAACCAGTAAACCGACATTATCGAGCTCGCGTCCGCGCGCGTAGATCTCGATCTTGTAGTTATGGCCGTGCAGGTTTTCACACTTCCCTCGATAGCCGCGCAGTTGATGCGCGCTGGAGAAGTTTCGCTCGATCATTACTTCAAATTGTCCGGGCATAGTTAATCTGAGGATAAGATACTCGCTATATCGTCGATTCGCGAAGTGACGCGACATGGCGGCAGGCTTTGCAGGAAAGTCCGGCCATAACCTTTCGTCCGCAGGCGCGGATCGAGTATGGCCAACACACCGCGATCCGTCGTGCTGCGTATTAAACGTCCGAGTCCCTGTTTCAAAGTGATGATCGCCTGCGGCACGCTGTACTCATAAAAACTCGACCCGCCGCTGTCTTCAATATATCTCTGCCGCGCCGCAACGATCGGATCAGTCGGGACTGCAAACGGCAGCTTATCGATAATCACACACGACAACTGTTCACCACGAACGTCCACGCCTTGCCAGAAACTCGACGTCGCAAACAGCACCGCATTCGGCGTCTCGCGAAACTTCTTCAATAGCTGGCCCTTTGAAGCACTGCCCTGGACGAGGCACGGATAATCGATCTCCGCCCAAACGTTTTCGAAAAGTGACTGCATGCCTGCGAGGCTTGTTGATAACACGAACGCTCGTCCCTCGGTAGCATTGAGTAGGCGCGTGACTTCAGCAGCCGCAGCCGAACCCCACTCGCGATCTCTCGGATCGGGCATTCTCGACGGCAGGTAAAGTATCGCCTGGTTTTCGTAGTCAAAAGTCGAAGACGCTATCAAATCGTCCGCGGTATCCAACCCCAGGCGATCCCGAATGAATGCGAAGTTGCCGCCACTCGATAGTGTCGCCGAAGTCAGTACGACAGTCGGCACTTCCTCAAACAACTTGTCCTGTAACAGTCCCGCGACGTCGATTGGCGAGGCTCGTAAAAACACGCCGCGGTTGCGACGCTCGAGCCAGTAGACGAATTTCTTATCCGTGCCGGTGACGATGAACTCGAGCTCGAAACGGATCTCGCGCAGACGACGAATCAAGCTGTCTACTTCTGGCGGTTTTTCCTGAAGTGCATCGAGCGTGGTTTCCGTTCGCGCGATGGCGCCTTCGAGAGCGACATAAAGCTCGCCGAGCGGTGTCGGTTCGACGTCTCCGTTCGACTTTCGCTTCGCAAACGTGCCCGGGATAATTGGATAGCGACCGTCTTCAGCACGTCCATCACGGAAACCCATGAAGAAGTTGTCGGCGAAACGAGACAGACGCGCGACCCCGTGTGTCAGCTCCCGATCTACGCTCGCATCTTCGATCGTGAGTATTCCAAGATCACGCACGAGGTCGTCGATCTGGTAATTCGACACCTGTGCGCCGAAGTATTCGGAAGCCACTTCTTCGACGAGATGAGCTTCGTCGAGAATGACCGCGGTGTAGTCGGGCAAGACCGAGCCGTAGTTGCCGTTACGCAAACTTAAGTCGGCGAAGAAAAGATGATGATTGACGACCACGATATCGGCGTCCTGCGCGCGATTGCGCATGCGCGTGATGAAGCATGGGTCAAACTCAGGACATTTCTGGCCCAGGCACGACTCGGAGCGCGCGTCGATGTGACGCCAGAAGGAAAGCGATTCAGGCAGGTTCGATAGTTCGGCGCGATCACCAATCTCGGTGTCGCGCGACCACTGGCAAACCTCTTCGAAGTAATCGACCTCGTCGAGTCCTTCGAGCACGGGCGCGGATTGCGCGCGCGCGAGACGGTTCAGGCAGAGATAATTATTGCGGCCCTTCATGTAAGTCGCGGAGAAGGGCCTGGGCAGGACGCTCTGGAGAAAGGGAATGTCTTTCTCCATCAACTGTTCTTGCAGGTTCTTTGTTCCAGTCGAGACAATCACACGGCCATTACCGCCGAGCGCGGCCGCAACTGCTGGAACGAGGTAAGCAAGCGTCTTTCCGGTACCCGTGCCCGCTTCGACGATAAGGTGTCGCTTCTCCTCAAAAGCGCGCATCACCGCCCGCGCCATGTCCACCTGGCCAGGTCGATACTCATACTCGGAATGCGCCCTCGCGATCAGTCCATCCGGACCAAAAACTTCAAGCATGAATCCATGTTATCCGTGTAAATCGGTGGCCTTAATTCTTTTTGGATACAGCGGAAAGCGCGCGGTCAGGTCCGCTACGTCGCGCTTCACTTTGTTGCGTACTTCCTCTGATTCAGGCGCGTGAATGACCTCGGCGATTAAACGTCCGATCTCGCGCATCTCCGGTTCTTTCATACCGCGCGTCGTCACGGCGGGTGTTCCGATTCGCAGTCCTGAGGCAACGAAGGGTTTGTTTTGATCGAACGGGATTGTGTTCTTGTTAACTGTAATAGTCGCCGCTTCGAGCGCCTTCTCGGCGTCTTTGCCGGTGATGCCTTTGCCGTCCATCCAGACATCAACCAGCATCAGGTGGTTGTCAGTTCCACCCGAGACGACGCGGAGCCCGTGCTCCTGTAGCTCGTTTGCCAAAGCTTTCGCATTCGTCAGCACCTGTCGCTGGTACTCTTTGAAATCCTCACGCAACGCCTCGCCAAAGGCGACTGCCTTCGCCGCGATGATGTGTACGAGTGGTCCACCCTGCACGCCGGGAAACACGCGGCGATCGATCTCTTTCGCGTGCTCCTCGCGACAAAGGATCAAACCACCACGTGGACCACGCAGGGTTTTATGCGTCGTCGTGGTGACGTAATCAGCGTGTGGGATCGGCGAAGGATGCAGCCCTGCCGCAATCGGACCGGCAATGTGTGCGATATCAGCAAACATGCGCGCGCCGACACTGCGAGCGATTTGGCCGATGCGTTCGAAGTCGATAATGCGCGGATACGCAGAGGCGCCACACACGAGCAGTTTCGGTCGATGCTCTTCGGCGATTCGCTGCAACTCATCGTAATCGATCTGTTCGGTGTCGCGTGAAACGCCGTAGTCAGCGACTTTGTAACTAAGTCCGGAGAAATTTAATGGATGACCATGTGTCAGATGTCCGCCATGCGACAGGTTCATTCCCAGGATCTGATCGCCATACTGGATCGCAGCGAGATACACAGACATGTTCGCCTGCGCGCCACTGTGTGGCTGCACATTCGCGTGATCGGCGCTAAACAATTCCTTAGCGCGATCGATCGCGGTCTGCTCGACGACGTCCGTCCACTCACACCCGCCGTAGTAACGTTTACCCGGATAACCCTCAGCGTACTTGTTTGTAAAAACTGAGCCAGCCGCCTCGAGCACGGCCTCACTGACGAAATTTTCCGAGGCGATCAGCTCGAGCCCATTCGCCTGACGCGCCACTTCATTGTCGATAGCGCCGGCGATGACCGGATCGACTTCAGCAAGTGATGAGTTTCTATCCATTGATCTGTTTACCTGTTTCTTTCCACATCAGAAATCTTCTCAACCCGCGACGCATGCCGGCCGCCTGCAAATGCACTCGAAAACCACGCCCGCACGATCTTTGGAATGTCGCCTTCGGGTGTAGTGCGGGCGCCAATCGCGAGCACGTTCGCGTCGTTGTGTTGTCGCGCGAGTCGCGCAGTTTCTTCGGACCATGCAACAGCAGCACGCACGCCCGGAACCTTGTTGGCAGTGATTGCCATTCCGGTGCCGGAACCGCAAACCAATAAGCCCTGCTCGACTTGTCCGTGGGCAACCTGCTCCGCAACTTTGCGCGCGTAGTCCGGATAGTCTACCGACTCTTCCGACATCGTGCCGAGATCGTCAAACTCGACACCGAGATCGGTCAAGAGCGGCTTCAAGCGCTCCTTCTCGGCGTACCCGGCATGATCGCTTGCGAGTGCAATACGCATTGGTCTCTGAACCTTCTTGAGTGGTGTTAAAGAAGAAGCGTGATGGTAACTCAGGCGTTCACATGCAGCAAACGACCGCCGCTCATATTTGCCTTACTCGCAGTCACTAAGCGAGAATGCCCGGATTATGCGCTGGTCACGATACTTTATCCCCACTCTTCGCGAAGACCCGGCCGATGCCGAGGTCATTTCGCACAAACTTCTTTTGCGCGCCGGTCTGATCCGGCAATTATCGGCTGGAATCTATTCGTTTTTGCCGCTGGGCCAGCGGGTCGCGGTCAAGGTCATGCAGATCCTGCGTGAGGAGATGAACGCTATCGGCGGTCAGGAGTTTTACCTGCCGGCGCTGCACCCCGCGGAGATTTGGCAGGAGTCGGGCCGCTGGGACGCAATCGGCGACGAGATGTTTCGTCTCAAAGATCGCAAGGGCACTGACATGTGCCTCGGCATGACGCATGAAGAAGTCTTCACTGCGATCGCACGCAACGAGATTCGCTCGTACAAACAATTGCCGCAGGTTTGGTACCAAATACAGGTGAAGTTTCGCGATGAAGCTCGACCGAAATCGGGACTGATGCGCGTTCGCACCTTTATCATGAAGGACGCATACACGTTTGACGTGGATCGCGCGGGTCTGGATAAGTCGTTTATCGATCAGCGTGAAGCCTACAAGAAAATCTTCACACGTTGCGGCATACAGTTTTTGATCGTCGAGGCGTCGTCGGGGGCGATGGGCGGCTCGGAGTCGAATGAGTTCATGGCCCGAACAAACGCCGGGGAAGATCTGATCGTGAGTTGTCCGAACTGCGGTTACGCCGCGAACCTCGAAAAGGCGACTTCACGATTGGATGAGTTCGCCGACGAGCCCGGACCGCCGGCGCCGGAAGAGTTTCCGACGCCCGGAGTCCGCACGATCGAGGATCTGATCTCATTTCCGGGTGGTGCTGAAGCAAACAGGCAAATTAAGTCGCTCGTTTTCTTCGCCACGATCGCTGGAGAGTCGCGACCTGTGCTTGTTTTGCTGCGCGGTGATCACCAGCTTCACGAGACGAAGCTCGCTGACAGTTTGCGCGCGACGGCGGTGCGCGCTGCGCATCCGGAAGAGATCCAAAATCTACTCGGGGCGAGTGCCGGCAGTCTCGGCGGCGTCGGCGCGAAGGCGAAAGCGCGTGATTTGCGAATCGTCGCGGATTCCGCATTGAAGAACCGGCGCAACATGACCACCGGGGCTAACAAAGACGACCATCACCTCCGCGGTGTCGACATCAGCAGAGACATTCCCGTCGATGAGTGGTTTGAGTTGCGCACGGTCGAATCCGGCGAGAAATGTCCGAAGTGCGAGACCGGCAAGCTTGAAGTCTTTAAAGGTATGGAGATTGGTCATATCTTCAAGCTCGGCACCAAGTATTCCGAATCGATGGGCGCAACCGTGCTGACGCAGGACGGCAAGCAAGTGCCAATCGTGATGGGCAGCTATGGTATCGGCGTCGAACGAATCATGAGCGCTGCTGTCGAGCAACAGCACGACGACGACGGCATTATCTGGCCAAAAGCCCTCGCGCCCTTTGATGTGGTCGTGACGATCACGAACATGAAGCAGGACGATCTACGTCAAGCCGGTGAGAAGCTGTACGAGGAGTTGCAACAAACGGGTCTCGACGTCCTGCTCGACGACCGTGACGAGCGCGCAGGGGTGAAGTTCAAAGATGCGGACCTCATCGGCATTCCTTATCGCATCACCATCGGAAAAAAAATCGCCGAAGGCATGGTTGAGCTGTTCGATCGGCGCGCAAAGAAGAGCGAGGATGTTAGAATCGGTGACGTTGTGGCTGCGCTCAGACAGGCCAGATAAACCGTATATTTCTCCGACATGAAGTTTGTTTGGTTTTTACTATTCCTGTTGATTCCCCCACCCATCGAGGCATCGCAGGATCTTCTCCCGGAACTCGTTCGCCGCATCAAACCATCCGCAGTCGCGATCGAGACTTTCGACGCGCGTGGCGAGAAACTGTCGCGCGGCAGCGGCTTCTTCGTTGATGTCGATCGGATCGTAACTAACCGGCACGTCCTCGAAGGTGCCTATCGCGCTGAGGTTCACTCTTCAACTGGGGCTGTTTTCCCTGTGAAAGGCGTGCTCGCCGTGGACGCGGAGGGCGACATCGCGCTACTCAAGATTGACACTCCCGCTCCTCCAATCCGCGCTTTGCCACTCGACAAAACCTCGCCTCAGGAAGGCGAGAGCGTCGTAGTGATCGGCAACCCGCTCGGGCTGGAAGGCAGCGTCACGAATGGAATCGTGTCGGCAGTGCGCGACATCCCAACATTCGGTCGCATCATTCAAATCACCGCGCCGATCTCCTCAGGATCGAGCGGCAGTCCGGTGGTGAACATGCAGGGCCAGGTGATCGGTATCGCCACGTTACAGATTACGGGCGGACAGAGTGTCAACTTCGCGATACCTTCCGAACGCATTTCACAACTGCAAGTCGCATCGATCATGACGCTTGCGGATCTGGTAGCCAGCACCGGACGAAACAAGCGTGCGAAGGCGGTACAGTTCTTCCGCGACGGTTTGAGTTTTCTTTCCAAGGACGACTGCGAGAAGGCGCTGCCTTATTTCGAGAAGGCAGTCGAGTCAGACGGAAACTACGCGGAAGCGTGGGCGCAAGCCGGTTTCTGCAACGAAAAACTCGGCAAGCATGCTGAGGCTATCGAGGCCTCGAAGAAGGCCGTGAGCTTAAGGCCGTCAGCCGAGTCGTACTTCAACATCGGCCTCGCAAACTTTTATCTCAAACAGTATCGCGAGGCCGCAGAGGCGTATCGCCAGTCGATCAAGCTCGACCCGTACAACGCCGCGGATGCTCATTACGCACTCGGCCTCGTCTATCGCGACTGGAACAAACCCGACGAAGAGATCCAGGCTTACAAGCAAACGATTCGCCTGCGACCTGATTACATGGTTGCGTACGAGCGACTCGGCTCGCGTTATTTGAAGTCGAAGAAGTACAACGAAGCGGTCGAGATATTTCGCCAACTGTCGGTTTTGAAGCCCGGCGACGCCACCGCGCCAAACAACATGGGCGAGGCGTACTTCGAGATGAACAAGCTAAACGAGGCGACGGAATTGTTTCGTCACGCGATCCGTTTGAAGCCTGACTTTGGTAAGGCTTACTACAACCTGGGGCGGTCTTTACTGGCGCTGGGAAACCGCGACGCCGCGCTCGAACAGTACACGATTCTCACAAATATCGATCCGGATTGGGCCGAGAGGCTGAACGCGATCATCAATCCTTAACGCGGATTATACGGATTAATTCATTACTTCATTGACGATGGCGGTGAGGGCATTGTCCTGAAGGGTTTTGTTGCGTGTAAGTTGAGCGTGAAGATCGCATCCGAAGACGGCGTATCGCGAAAGGGTGAAGCCCGTCTGCGTATCGCGCGACTTAAAAAGGTTCTCGCCAAGCAACGAAGTACGCGTTACGCGACCATCACCAGGCGTATACATCGCTTCAGTCACCCTCTGCTTTGGAATTTTAACTCCAGCAGAATTGCGATACTCACGCGGTCGTATCAGCGTTATCCAGCGACTCCGTTTTTCATCGCGAAGAATCACGGGCGAGGTCAGTGTCTCCTCGCAATCACCACCAATCGCAAGCAACACCACCGGCGAACTTGAATCGTTGACCGCATCCAGCGCCTCATGAAAACGACGCGCGCGTTGTAAAGTCGCGGCTAGATAAGCGTCGAGTTCGTCTTCGGATTTGCCGTTCGTACCGGCACTTCCCGCTGCGCCGGCGTATCGTCGCCTGAATTCCGGAGAAGAGTAGATCGCACTCCAGCCGTAGCGTTTCCAAACTTCCGGATCGTAAAGATCGAGTGGAACCGTTTGCAGGTTCTCGTCGAGAAACCTCGCTGCGTCACGATGCGGCATGAGCTGAAAAACGGACTGCGTTCGCACCACGTCTTCCACGGTCAGCTTATTGAGCAGGGGAACACGACGTCGTAGACCCTCGGTTATCGAGTAGCCCGCAATGAGGGTAGCAAATGCGTCCGCCGAGCCTTCGTTGGGGACGCCGATCATCACGATCTTGCTGATATGCGCGGCGCCAACCCACGTAGGCTGCATTGGCCCATTGCCCGGGAGCAAATCGTTATCGCCATACATCGCCGCGTAGCGCGCGATCAATCCTCCCATCGAATGCGCCACGATATTGAACTTCAGATCCGGACGTTGCAACTTCGTCTTCAGTTGACCAATTCGTCTGATGAGCTCGCGGGCGTTGGTAACGTTGTCATGCCGCCAGTCGTATGGAAAGACGTAGAAAGTATCCTGGTAGCCGTCCGCACTCGGATTGGCCCAGTCGCCGTCGCGATAGCCGGCGTAGCGACGCAGCGACAGGAGCAAATCTCTGTAGACGTACACCTCGGGGAGGACGCGCGCGAGTTTCACCGTCTCGATTATTTTTCCCGGCACGAGATCGTCACGATTAGCGGCGAGGTTGGGGCTGACCGGCAGTCCTTCCTGTGACGTGCGAAACGCTGACGGCCAAACCGTCTCGCCAGTCTTTGAATTGATCAGCTCTGATCCGAGAATTCCCGGAATGACGATCACCGGGCGCTTTCCGGTCCTGGCGCGGGCACTCGCAAAAATGTGTTCGAGGTTGGGAGTGCGACGCGCGGAGATGCAGCCGCTCGAGACGAGGATGACTGCGATCAGGAGGAAGATTACACGCCGAGAGTGCGCACCTACGGGTCTATTCAACGGGCACCGTCCAGCGACGATTGATCAGGCTCGCGACAAATCCTGCGCCGAATCCGTTGTCGATATTCACTACGGTCACGTTCGACGCGCAGGAATTCAACATACCGAGCAAAGCCGCGACCCCTCCAAAAGATGCACCGTAACCGATGCTGGTTGGCACAGCCACCACCGGAACGCCCACTAATCCGCCGACAACAGAAGGCAACGCACCTTCCATTCCCGCGGCAACGATAACCACTCGCGAGCGCTGCAACAGGCTGCGTTCGGCGAGCACTCGATGAATTCCGGCTACGCCAGCGTCCCAAATGCGATCCACAGTGTTGCCCATCGTCTCCGCCGTCAGTGCGGCCTCTTCGGCAATCGGTATATCACTGGTGCCGGCAGTAACGACGGCGATCGCGCCCATACCGTGGTCTGTTTTGTCACGACGGATGCGGATGAGTCGAGCAGCTTCGTGCCATTCGGCGTCACTAATAACGTTACGAATCTCGCCAAACGTGCCTTCGTCCGTGCGTGTGACGAGGACATTGGGCGAACGCTCGACGAGCCGTTCGACGATACCGACGATTTGCGCGCGCGTCTTACCGCCGCCAAAAACGACTTCCGGGAAGCCCTGTCGGGAGGCGCGCGAGTGGTCGACGCGCGCGAAACCGATGTCTTCGAAGTGAAGATTCTTGATACGGTCAAGTGCTTCGCTGGTTTCGAGTTCGCCGCTTTTGTAGGCTGCTAAAAGCCTCGCCAGTTCGTTCACATCCATCGCGTTCAGCATGCCACAAAAGCAACCGCGGATGCACACGGACAAAGATGGATCGCAGACTTGTGTGCCGTCGTATGGCTTAGTAAGATCCGGGCTGAGATTGAACCCACCGTGGCGACTGTAATCAAAAACACACGACTGACGCTGGAAATGATCAAGATCGAGCACACGCTGTTTGCGTTGCCGTTTGCGTTTCTGGGCGCCGTGCTCGCTGCGCGAGGACTTCCTTCCGCCGCGCAAATTCTGTGGATCGTCGTGGCAATGGTGGGCGCGCGGTCGGCGGCAATGGCTTTTAACCGGATCGCCGATCGCAATTACGACGCGAAGAATCCACGCACCGCCAACAGGGCTTTGCCGGCGGGTTTACTGTCGGTCGGGTTTGTATGGGCGTTCACAATCGCATCAGCCGCGCTGTTTCTGGTGGCGGCGGCGATGTTGAATCGACTGACACTGATTCTGGCCCCGGTGGCACTCGCCTGCGTTCTGCTCTACTCTTTCACCAAGCGTTGGACTCAGTTGTCGCATCTCGTACTAGGCGCGTGTCTTTCGATCGCGCCGACCGGCGCATGGATCGCCGTGCTTGGCGAGATCGGAAGCCCTGTGCCCCTGTTGTTGTCGCTTGTAGTCCTGTTGTGGACCGCGGGATTTGACGTGTTGTATGCGTGCCAGGACTACGATTTCGACCGGCGTGAGGATCTGAGGTCCATTCCCGCGCGCTTTGGAATCGGTCGAGCACTCTGGATTGCCCGCGGACTTCATGTAGCAGCATTTCTGGCGCTGGTCTGGCTGTTTGTAATTACAGGACTTGGCCCAGTCGCACTGGTTGGCGTGATTGCTACGGGCGCATTGCTCGTCTACCAACATCGACTCGTTCGCTCCAACGATCTCAGCCGCCTTAACGCAGCGTTCTTTACGACGAACGCATTCGTTAGCGTCATCTTGCTGGCGACGTTCGGCAGCGCCGTTTTTCTTAACAGATAGATTGAGTAATGAAATGAATTTTTCACATGACGAAAAGCTGAACCAGATTGAGAAATTAGTCACGAACGGCGAACGACTATCTTTCGAAGACGGTCTCGCGCTCTACGCTACCGAGGATCTACCCGCACTCGGCAAACTGGCGGACACCGCGCGACGGCGACGTCACGCCCGCACCACGTACTTCAACGTCAACCGCCATCTCAATCCGACGAACATCTGTTACGCCGACTGCAAGTTCTGCGGTTTCTACCGCACGCCACGACAACCCGGCGCCTACACACACAACATTGACGACAGTTTGAAAGTAGCTGCTCAAGCCGTTGCTGAAGGCGCAACCGAATTACACATCACGGGTGGCTTGAATACAAAGCTTCCTTTCAGTTACTTCACGGATCTGCTTTCGTCGTTAAAGCAACAATATCCTCAGTTACACCTGAAGGCGTTCACGATGGTGGAGTTTGATCACTTCGCGCATTTCTACAAAATGTCTGACGAAGAGGTCATTCAGAAGCTGATTGAAGCAGGATTGGATTCCTGCCCGGGCGGCGGCGCGGAAATCTTTCGTGAGCCGACGCGCTCGATGATTTGTGCTCACAAATGTGACGCGGAGCGTTGGCTCGAGCTGCAGGGAAAAGTCCACGCAGCCGGGCTGAAAACCAACGCCACCATGCTCTACGGCCATATCGAGTCGATCGAGGATCGGGTAGATCATTTCGTGAAGCTGCGGGAGCAACAGGACAAGTCAGGCGGCTTTCAGTGCTTCATTCCACTCGCATTTTATCCACCCGACACGCAATTGGCCCATCTGCCCGGTCCATCGGGCGTCGACTCGCTCAAGACGATGGCTGTGTCGCGGTTGATGCTGGATAACTTCGATCACATCAAAGCCTACTGGGTCATGCTCGGCAAACGACTCGCGCAGGTGGCGTTACATTACGGCGCAAACGACATTGACGGCACGATCACCGAAGGTGGTGAATTGACCACGAGCTATTCAGTCGAAGCGAACAATGAAGTAAAGATGACGAGAACTGAGCTCATCGGGTTGATTGAAGAGGCAGGGTTCGAGGCAGTCGAACGTGACACCGTTTACAACCGGATCCGACGTAACAGCGTCAGCATGGTCTAATACATCAATATGGCAGATACAATCACACTCGCACATTCACCAGACTCCGATGATGCATTCATGTTCTACGGTCTGGCGACGAATAAACTCGACACCGGCGGTCTCCAGTTTGAACACCTGCTCAAAGACATTCAGACACTAAACGAGGAAGCGATGCGCGGCACGTACGACGTGACTGCCGTCAGCTTTCACGCGTACGCTTATATTCACGAAAAATATGCTTTGCTGCCGCATGGCGCGTCGATTGGCGATAATTACGGTCCGATCGTAGTCTCGCGTGAGCCGGCCACACCGTCCGATATCCCGGACTTAAAAATTGCGATTCCGGGAAAACTGACCAGTGCTTTTCTCGCCCTGCAAATCTTCAACTCCGATTTCAGGTATGAGGTTGTTCCGTTCGACAAAATCATCGAGGCGGTGCAGGACGGGAGGTGCGACGCCGGACTGTTGATTCACGAGGGTCAGCTTTTCTACGAGTCGAAGGGGCTTCACAAGGTGCTGGATTTGGGCGAGTGGTGGCACGAGCAACACGCATTGCCGCTGCCGATGGGCGGAAATGCCATTCGTCGCGATCTCGGGGAGGCGCGGATTAAGGAAATTTCGAAGCTTCTAAGGGAGAGTATTCAATATTCGTTGACGCACCGGGACGACGCGCTCGAGTATGCAATGCAGTTCGCCCGCGACATGGATCCGGGGCTGGCAGACAGGTTTGTGGCGATGTGGGTGAACGATCTGACCTTGGATTACACGGAGCGGGGGCGCGAAGCAGTGCGACGATTACTGGACGAGGGTTATAAAAAGCGTATTATTCCGCACAAGGTTAAGGTCGATTTTGTAGCTTAGTCAGAGTTCAGCCCTTTAGGCTGCGGGGTTTTAACGCGGAAGACAAGCTAGAGCTTGAACTCTAAATTCGCTCGCAAAGTGTGTAAGTTATTGTTTTGGAAAGTTTAAGCTGGGGTGTGCGCGGTGATTTTATTAAGCCACCCCGCCCAGAAGGGGCAGCTGATCACCGCGCACATCATCGACATCAGACCACGTAAAACCAAGCTCCTCCCAAAGCCTGGTTTATCGCCCGCGCCGTGTAAGCAACGCCGCCGCTCGGCGTCACGTCTGCGCTCCCGCGCCGTAAAGCTTCACGGTTTTTGGACGAGTGCCTGTTGCCGACATGAGGACCTTGAGAAACCTTACTTTCAAACTAGCTGAGCCGCGATTTTTCGAGGTCAACCGGGCTCCTTTTCAGTGAACAATGCGCCGCTAGTTAAGTCATAACTTATTCTAGTAAGGGAACCTTACACTAGATGCAAGATTTTTTGCAACAGGAAAATGGCGTTCGCGGTCGGCGGGGTTTTTAGCCGCCCTTCCGGCTGGCAACAGCACTCTTTCTTTCCGGCATCTGAGGACAGTTAGTTTTCGCATTGTGAGCGCAATAACTGCGCGTCACACCAGGCCTGGAACTTATTCATTTAACACAAAAATGATGAAATCCCGTATGAAGACTTATTCGACTCTTGCCGCGCTGGCCCTGTTGGTCCTCAGCGCCCTCGGTGTTATGGCCCAGACCAGCGGGAATGGAGACATGAGTCCCGCTGAAATCGATCGCATCATTAAAACCTTCACCGCGAAGGAAGCCGAGTTTCGCCAAGCGCTCAATAGCTACGCATTCAAGCGCGACGCGCTGATGCAAAAGATCGGTATGGGCGGTCAGGTTATTGGCGAATATCATCGCGTTTCGACGTTCACATTTGACAATCAGGGGAATCGCTACGAGAAGATCAGCTTCTTCCCGATGTCGACGATGCCTGAAGTCACCCCCGAAGATATTGAAGATCTCGGTGGTATCAAACCATTCGCGCTGGAACCCTCGAAGATCGACAAGTACAACTTTCGTTACGTCGGTAAAGAAAAGATCGATGAGCTTAATCTCTACATCTTCGACGTCACGCCGAAAGTCATGCCTAGTCCAAAGAAGGTAGAAGACCGCCTCTTCTCAGGTCGTATCTGGGTGGACGATCAGGACCTGCAAATCGTGAAGACTGAAGGCAAGGGCGTTCCGGAAACAAAGAACAACAAGTTTCCGACTGTTCAGACTTATCGCGAGCAGATCGACGGGCGTTATTGGTTTCCGACCTACTCGTATGCCGACGAAGAATTGGTCTTCGAGAATGGTGGCTCAATTCACATTCGTATGAAGGTTCGTTACACGGACTTCACTCCGACCAGCGCGACACTCAAGGTCACGGAGATCGGCGAGAACGAAACACCGGGAACATCGAACACCGGCATTACGAAGCCAATTGAAGGCGGAGCTTTGGACTCGAAAGCCGTTTCAAAGCCCAAGGCCGTGTTGTCGGAAGAGGCGAAGCGATTAAAGCTTTCTGGTCGCGTCACGGTGAAAGTAATTGTCGATGAGAATGGAAAGGTCGTTTCGGCGTTGGCCCTCAATGGACCAGCAGCATTACGTGAAGCTGCCGTAGCCGCGGCGAAGCAAGCGACATTCGCGCCCGTGTCGCAGGATGGAATCACCGTCAGGGTCACCGGCACATTGACGTACGACTTCTAACAAACAATGCAAAGGAGTAACAGGATCATCGATCCTGTTACTCCTGAAACCCTCTCTTCAACTCCTCCGCAATCGCTTCGCGCGCTTCCGCAACCACCTGGTCTATCGCTTCATCGCTCGTGCGGCTCACGGTTTCTATGGGACGCATAAACACCATCTCGATCGTTCCTGAGCGCGCCGCGCCAGTTCCCTTTCCCATCAACACGTCTGAATTTTTGATCGCAACGGGCACGACCGGCACCCCCGCCTCTCGCGCCATGTAGAACGCGCCCTTCTTGAACGGCAGCAGCTCACCGGGTTTCGCGCGAGTTCCTTCGACAAAAACGGCAAATGACACCCCTGACTTGATGCGTTGTGCGGCAGCTTCCGTAGTACGAATCGCACTCTCACGATTCGTGCGATCGATAGCCATCACGTTCACGAAGCCCATACCTACGCCCAGCACCGGCACTTTCAAAAGTTCCTTCTTGGCGAGTAAACCGATGCGTCTGCCCGTGTGGATAAACATCGCAGCCGTGTCGAGGTATGAACGATGGTTCGAGACAAAAACATAAGTCTGTTTCGGATCCAGCAGCTCGAGGCCCTTCACTCGCACGTGGACGCCACTCAGTAACAGCCACTTGCGCGCGCCAAAGAGTGCCCACGGGTAAACAAGGTCGTGCTTATTCACGAGCCACGCAATCAGCAGTATCGGCGGACCAA
Organism: Pyrinomonadaceae bacterium; assembly: GCA_036745095.1. Classification (GTDB taxonomy): domain Bacteria; phylum Acidobacteriota; class Blastocatellia; order Pyrinomonadales; family Pyrinomonadaceae; genus PSRF01. The sequence goes on along the minus strand of DAIOGT010000014.1, from coordinate 18,675 downwards.
CAATCGCAAGCAGCGCACCCGCGACAAACAGCGACCACCAGTAGTGCAAGCGACGCATAAAACTGCGACGCCCGGTTGTGCTAGACTCCTCGGCCATAGCGTTCTCGATGTGCTCCGTCCTTCTCGATAAAGGAACCTTGGAATGATTAAGCATCGCGCAGCAGTCGCTTTCCTGGCAGTGCTCCTGTATCTGGTCGCTTTCGCGGAAGTATCATTTGCGCAAAGTTCATCGCCTCAACCGGCCGAAGTTCCATCCCCAAAATCAGTGCTCGGATTCACGCCCGGCGATGATCGTACCATCGCGGGTTGGTCCCAGATAACAGATTACTTCGAACGATTGGACCGCGCATCCGATCGCGTCCTCGTCCAGACGCTGGGCCAATCGACGTTAAAGCGGCCGCTGATCGTGGCTTTTATTAGTGCGCGTGAGAATATACTGGCTCTCCCGAAATACAAAGAGATCCAGCAACAGCTCGCCGATCCGCGCAAGATCCCCCAGACCGTCGAGCGCGAGCGACTCCTCGCAGACGGCAAAGTGGTAGTGGCAATCTCGTGTTCGATTCACTCGACGGAAATCGTCGCCTCGCAAATGTCGATGCAGCTAGCCTATGAGCTCGCGACCGCGCAAGACGCGGATACCCGCGAGATCCTGCAAAACACAATCGTGATGCTGATTCCGTCACCAAATCCCGACGGCATCGATATCGTCGCCAACTGGTATCGCAAAACTCTCGGCACGTCTTACGAAGGAAGAGAGCCGCCCGAGCTCTATCATCACTACGCCGGTCACGACGACAATCGCGACTGGTTCATGCTGAATCTGAAAGAGACGCAAGTGATCACGCGCCTGCTGTGGCACGACTGGTTTCCGCAGATTGTTTACGACGTGCACCAGCAGGGATCGAATGGCTCGCGATTCTTCATTCCGCCTTTTTACGATCCGCCCAATCCGAATATCTCGCCGTTGTTACTCAGACAAGTCGGGCTGATGGGCCACAAAGTCGCCGCGGATCTGCAAGCCGCCGGTTTCAAAGGCGTGCTGACCAACGCGCTTTACGACACGTGGTGGCACGGCGGCTTCCGCACCGCGCCATACTTTCATAACTCGATCGGCATTCTCTCCGAGGCAGCGAGCGCGCGGCTGATGACGCCGAGCACGGTTACGACTGAGCAGCTCGCAAGGGCCAGCACGCGCGGCATGCGCAACGCCACTGAAGCGACAACAAACTTTCCTGATCCATGGCCCGCGGGAGAATGGCGTCCACGAGACATCATGGCGATGGAGATGATCGCGGCGCGTTCAATTCTCTCAATGGCGGCGAAATACCGCGTTGATTACTTGAGAAACTTTCACGATCTCAATCGCAAGAACCTGGAAATGCCGCTTAACAAAGGCGAGCCGATCGCGTACCTGATCCCGGCCGGACAAGCACGCGATGAAGCAGTCGCGAAGCTCGTCGGAAGCTTGGTCGATCAGGGCATTGAAGTCTTCCGTCTCGATCGCGAACTGCACGTGGTTTTGAGTCACGAAGTTTTGCAGCGCACGAATCCCGCAAACGAAAAGTTGGGCACGTACCGGATTGCGGGACCATTGAGCGCCATGCAGGAAGTTCCTTTAGGGAGCTACATCGTCTTCCTTTCACAGCCGCAACGTTCCAACATCGTCACTCTTTTCAAACCGCAAATCTATCCAAACAGGCTGACGGGGCAAGGTGAGGCTGAGCGTCCGTACGACGTTGCCGGTTGGACTCTGCCGTTACAAATGGGTATCGAGGCGCCCGCCGTCATCACGATCAGGGAAGCGGTGAACGAGCGCAAGTTGACTCTGGTCAAAGACCCCAACGAGGTCAGGGCGGATCTCGCGCTCCCGTTGAGAAAGGCCGACGCGTCGCCGATCAAGAATCCAGTGAAGCAGCCGGTTCGAGTAGGAATTTACAAAGGCTGGACCAGCAACATGGACGAGGGTTGGACGCGTTACATATTCGACACCTTCAACGTTCCTTACTCTTCCGTGCGCGACACTGATATGCGACGGGGTGGGCTTAATTCGAAGTTCGATGCACTGATCTTTACGTCGCAAGCTGCCGCGCAAATCATCAACGGCAATGCTGCCGGAACGTTGCCGCCGGAGTACACCGGTGGCATCACCGAAGGTGGAGTGAAGAACCTGAAAGAGTTTGTAAACAATGGCGGGATGATGATCTGTTTTGACAACGCGTGTGACCTAGCGCTCAAGGAGTTCAATCTCCCGTTGAAGAACACGCTCGAGGGAGTCAGAACGTCGGAGTTTTACTGCCCGGGATCGGTAATCGCGCTCGACGTAGATAGCAAGCATCCGATCGCCTCGATGCTGCCGGCGACGCTTCCCGCGTACTTCATCAACAGCTCAGCGTACACCGCGGCCGCCGATGCGAATGTGCGTGTGATCGCGCGCTACGCGCGGGAGAATGTGTTGATGAGTGGGTGGTTACTTGGTGAAGACAAGTTGCGCGGTCAAATCGCGCTTGCTGAAGTCGGTGTGGGGAAAGGGCGAATCGTTCTGTTTGGCTTCAGGCCGCAGCATCGGGGGCAAGCATGGGCAACGCTGCCGTTCATCTGGAACGCGCTCTCGACCGCTGCTGCGACTTCGTCGGAGGAATAATCCAGTTTAGAGTTCAAAGCTAGTTCAAGCTTTAGCTTGCCCAGAGGGTGCTCAGCTTCAAAACAACAGCCTAAAGGCTGAACTCTAAACCCGGAGCCTCTAAACCCGGAACCCTAAACGCGGCGAATTCGCCTTGCTCTATGCCCCTTCCAGCGCTATTCTACTTCTCGGAAATCCCCGGTTTTCTCTCCCTTTGATTCATCTCAAAAACCGCGAGCATCCAACGCCGCCCGACCGCATCAAAGTGGGTTCGGTGCGTTTGGACACCAGCTGGAGCTTATTATGAAAAAGATCTACGTTTTCCTATCGCTCCTCGCGCTGCTCTCAACGTCCATTAGCGTGGGCTTTGGACAAACACGCGCTCGCCGCGTCGGTAACTCGACCAATGCTCCGCAAACAACGGCGCCGGCGCCCGCACCAACTAAGCCACCAGTACTCGGTGGCGCCAATTATCCAAACAATCGCAAGCCTGAGTCGCAAACAGATCCAACACCGGCGGGACCGGAAGAAGTCGACGCCGGAGATGTCATTCGCGTCAACACCACGCTGGTTACGATTCCAGTAAGCGTGATGGATCGCGACGGCCGGTACGTCCCGAACCTCCAGAAGGAAGAGTTTCGCATCTGGGAAGACGGAGTCGAACAACAGGTCGCATTCTTCCAGTCCGTCGACAAACCATTTTCGGTCGTGCTGATGCTCGACACGAGCCCGTCAACGCAATTTCGACTCGAAGACATCCAGGACGCAGCCATCAGTTTCGTTAACCAGCTCCGCAGTGACGACAAAGTGATGGTCGTCTCTTTCAATAGCGACATCAAGGTACTCAGCGAGTTCACCACCGATCGCAACAGACTTCAACGCGCGATTCAACGCGCGCGGACCGACGACGGCACCAGTCTTTACGACGCTGTCGACCTCGTTATCAACCAGCAGTTAAGCCGTGTGCAAGGCCGCAAAGCCATCGTGCTCTTCACCGATGGTGTTGACACAACGAGCCGCCGAGCGGACTTCCACAGCAACATCATGGACGCTCAGGAGCTGGATGCGTTGATCTATCCAGTTCAGTACGACACTGCCCAGGACATGAACGTCAATAATTACCCGGTGACACGTCCGGTCGATATCTTCGGACAGATTCTCGGTGGCATTTTTGGCGGTGGCAGACGCCGAGGTGGTGGTGGCGGCGGCGGGTCTCCGCGCGGCACGGCGGGAAGTGATTACGAGCTCGCAAATCGATACCTGATCGAGCTGGCAAACAGTACCGGCGGACGCGAGTACCATGCTGACTCACTGCAAAACATGTCGACTGCGTTTGCGAACGTTGCGGAAGAACTGAGGCGACAGTACAGCATCGGCTACTATCCGAAACGTCCACCTCAACCCGGACAGCGGCGGCAGATCAAAGTGCGCGCGCGCCAACCTAATCTCGCGGTTCGGGCACGCGATAGTTACATCTTTAATCCATCCGGCAACGCAGTGATGGTGGACAATTCAGATCGTGCGAATGCGCCAGTCTTGAGAAAGTTAAAAGATAGTTACTGAATCTGAGTGAGTTGTCGCTTTTCGATCGTGGGCAGCCTGACAATTAAAACAGCCCCGCCTTCTTTGCGATTCTCAGCCGACACGGTTCCCCCGTGAATTTCCACGAGATGCCTCACGATCGCGAGCCCTAACCCAAGCCCTCCATGCTTCCGCGTGATTGATCCATCAGCCTGGCTGAACCTCTATCGTCGATCCTGATCTCCGCGAGCACTCCGTTCTGTTCCAGATAAACATCAACTGACGCCGGATCAGCAGTGAAGCGATGGCAATGCCCGTCGGCGGCCAAAAGGGCGTGACATTTTCGTGGACGGATGCGAGCGAGAGACCGAGACTGTGCACGCGAACACCACTTTCAAGAAAAAAGCGCGGCGGTTTTTGCCGTCCGCCGCGCCAACTATACCCACAGGAGGAAAGGGGTATTCAACGTCCAAAGTATAGAGCATTCTGCCAATGTGTGGCAACGTGCGTTACCCCACAACCAGCACGCGTAAACGGCAAAACTTACCGACATTGTTTCCTCGCAATCCGCTCCGCCGTATTAAGATTTCCGCTCGCCTCGCGACTGCAATTGACTACAAGAACGCTTCGACCAGCCATGGTTTTGCATGCCGAAGATCTCACGATTCATACAATGAACCGCGCTTACCAGGAACTACTCGGCACGCACGACGTCATCAGTCTTCCCGACAAGGTTTTCGGTGGCAAAGACCTGGAAGAGTTCATCAAAGTTTTGAACCGCGCAGCGCCGAATGCGGAATCAATTAACACAGCTCCAATCGCGGTAAGTGTCGGACCAAACGACTCGCATCGGTGTCTGCACACGCTCGTGCCAATCTCGGACGCGCGCGGCTCAATCATCGATCGATTGTTTGTTTAAGTGAGAGAGTTGAAGACGTCCGCCGGGGACGGTGGAAATCGGCTCCTAAGATCGCGTAACACTCGCAAACTGCAGCTTCCAAACGTTCGCGATTCCGAATATGCAACTGGCCACGGCGATACTCAATAGCCTCCATCTCTTGTAGCATTCCGGCGGCAACCGTGATGCCGGCTCGCCGCGCGCCGACTCTCGAGGCGATCGTCTCCTGCGTCAGTCTCAGGTTAGTCCCACCAACGCGATCGTGAATCATGAGCAACCAACAACACAGCCGCTCGACGATAGTGTGACGGGTGTTGCAAACGCATCGCTGCGACACCTGCGTAACTATCGATCGGTATGCTCGTAACAAAATCTTGAGCGTCGCTTCGTTCTCCACGAATACCTTGTCCAGCAACCGGGCTTCAAGTTGAATCGCACTGCCGCCAGCCGTTACCCACATCCATTGCCGCGCGAGTCCGCTACCGAGAATGGCTGACACTCCAAACAAGCCTTCACGACCGACCATCGAGGTTTCCAGTGTGGTCCCATCCTCCATGATGGCAAGCCCTGAAACCACACAGTCCACCGGGAAATAGACAAATTCGATCGTGTCGCCTTGTTCGTAGACGACATGATTGACGTTGAAAGTAACGGCCCTCAACTCAGGCAGAAGGTAATTAGCAATGCCGGGCGCGCTGAGGAGTTCACGGAGCAGATCGTTACGGGGCGCGATACTCGAGACGAGAACGTCCTTTTTATCCGGGATAAATGTTTGAAGATTGCCTGGCATTCCCTCTCTATTCCGCACTTAGAGATGTTTGGGCGATTAGAAAACAGGACGGTCTCAAGTGGCTTTCTTGGGATAGGCGGATTTTACGCCTTTTGTACGCATTCGTACAGTGTAGAAACGGGGATTTGTCGGGACGCTATGAGCGCGTAGCACGTTTGGGGGTATCAGGATTTTCCCGACGAAAACTGTCCGCGAGCGTACCGACGCCGAACACTTATCAGCATACATTCAGCGCACACAACAAGCAGGGTGGCCGCGGCTGGCATATCCTTCCCGACTGACCTTGAGAATTATATGTCGGCCCGGCCTGTTTACCTGCTGGTCTAACTGCGGCGCTACCAATATAATCCCGAAACAACGAACGGCCCGTCTCATAGCGAGAACGGCTATGCAACATAAAAACATCCCCTGTAATGCCCGACGTGTCCTCTACATTGAGGACCACGAAGACACGCGCGAACTCGTCACCCTTGTACTCGAGCAAAAAAGTTTTGAAGTCGTGACGGGAGCAACGATCGCGAGTGGCGTCGCTCTGGCGGAATCGCAGAAATTCGATCTTTACCTGCTCGACTCGTGGCTCCCGGATGGATCCGGACTCGATTTGTGCAAACAGATACGCCAGTTCGATACAGCAACGCCCATCCTCTTCTATTCCGCGGCGGCTTATGAGATCGATCGTGATCAGGCGTTGAAGTCAGGGGCGCAGGCTTACCTCGTCAAACCCACCCACCCGCAGGAGTTGTGCAGGCTCGTCGAGTCATTAATCGAGTCGCATCGTCACTTCCGCGCCGCGTGTTAATACGCCTTTGCGCCTTTGCGTGAAATACTCCTCAGCCCGTCGGCAGGCCAGAGACTCCAAAGCAGGAGTCCCGATAACCACAACACCGCGACCGTTACAACCGTCAACACAAGCCAGAACGTCCAGTAAGATACAAACGTCTGCTCATAGCCTCGCTGCACCGCGTGCGCGAGATTTACGTTTAATTCCGCGGGTGTGACGAAGCGTGATGCGAGTTGGACCACGAGATACCACGCGAAAGCCCAAAGCCACGTGGTGCGATCCATGCCGATCTTGCTCAGCGCGATCATCGCCACCGCGAGTCCGCCAACGTGCGCGAGTGTTGAAGTGAGAAAGACACCCCACGCGAGCACCACGTAGATAATCCAGATGAACAGTCCGGGAATCATCCAGATGGCAGAGAGCCTGACAATGAGTGGCTTTTCGAGAAACAGTCCCAGCGCCAGCAGCAGGTTGCCGATGTTGCACATCCAGAGCATGTGCCCGAGCTGGTCAATTCTCCAGTAGTGCACGCCCTGTGCGACGAAGAAGATCAGCGGGAATATGCCGAGCAAACGAAGTTTTGTGCGGGGAGAAAGGTTCATCAGCGAGTTTTAGAATACCAGTAATTGAAACACACAAAAAAGCACGAAGAGCACATGTGCTGTGCTTTTGTGGCTAGCTCGGATCAAAAAACAGCGGAACTACTTTCGTGACGGCGTTGCTTTGTGGTAAGAATCCTCCGCAGAAGTAATTCGCGTATGAACTCGCTCGAAGACCTCCTCAACAAATCAATACCAGAATTGAGCGACTTGTTTGTCCGACGCCGGCGGCGGGTACCTAAAGGTTTACTTGAGGCTCTCGACGTCGATCGACGCCAGGGCGCGCACCAACTCGCTAAACGTATTCGCGAACGCTACCGCGAGAACCGCTCCGAAGGCCAGCGAC
>DAIOGT010000014.1:4692-11020 GCA_036745095.1 Pyrinomonadaceae bacterium | reverse complement strand
CTCGCTAAACGTATTCGCGAACGCTACCGCGAGAACCGCTCCGAAGGCCAGCGACTCCATTTCCTGCTCCGGTTCGAGATCGAGCTATGGTCGCAGGGTTATGGAATGATTGCCGGCGTCGATGAAGCAGGAATGGCGCCGCTCGCCGGACCTGTCGTTGCCGGCGCAGTGGTCCTGCCGCAGAACTACAAGCTGCGCGGCCTGAACGACTCGAAAAAGATCCTCGACCCTGAGAAACGAGATGAGCTGGCGCAACAGATCAAGCAGGATGCTGTCTGCTGGTCAGCGGGGATCGCAGAGGTCGAGGAGATCGACAAGATCAACATTTATCACGCGGGACTGCTCGCTATGCGGCGCGCGGTGGAGGGTTTGACCTCGCAACCGGACTTTATCCTCGTAGACGCCCGCAAGATTCCAAACTGCCAAACACCTCAACGCGGCATTATTCGCGGCGACGCGCTCTCTGCAAGCATCGCGGCCGCGTCGATCATCGCCAAGACCACACGCGACGCCCTCATGCTCAGGCTGGACCAGGTTTACACGGGCTACGGGCTGGCGACGCACAAGGGTTATCCAACACCTGAGCACTGTCGCGCGCTGAAGACTCTCGGCGCCCTCCCGATTCATCGCCGCAGCTTCGCACGTGTGAGAGAAGCGTTGGGCCTCGATCCGATCCAGACGGAACTCTTCGCCGCCGAGGAAGAGATGGCCCACGAGATCGCGATGGAAACCTCTGCGTGACCTCACGTGCAGAGAATCTTCACGATTCCACTACACTTAAACAATCACTTTAGGGTTTACTTGAAGCGATGGCTGCGCTAACCGAGTACAAGAAGAAACGTAAGTTTGATAAGACTCCGGAGCCCGGTCCGGAGAAGAAGGCTACGCGCACGGGTCGCTTGTACGTGATCCAGAAGCACCGCGCGACTCAGTTGCACTACGACTTTCGTCTTGAAGTCGATGGCGTGCTGAAGTCGTGGGCCGTTCCCAAAGGACCATCACTCGATCCGAAAGTAAAGCGACTCGCGATGCAGGTCGAGGACCATCCGGTAGATTACGCGAAGTTTGAAGGCGTCATTCCGGAAGGTGAGTACGGCGGCGGCACCGTGATGGTCTGGGATTATGGAACGTACAAGCCGGAAGAGACGGACGATGTCGAAGCCGCGCTGCGCAAGGGCGACTTTAAGTTCACGCTCAAGGGTGAGAAGTTAAAGGGCTCGTGGGTCCTCGTGCGGACCCGCAATCGACAATGGCTGCTGATTAAGCATCGTGATTACTACACGACTGAAGAGGACGTGACAGAGCTTGCGCCGGTTTCGATCCTCACGCGCCGTTCGCTTGCTGAGATTGCGGAAGATGAAGGAGGTGACGTTAAGAAAGCTGCGACGGGCGATCCGAAGAAGATCCCGAAGCGCACGGGCGTAAAGCGTCGAAAGAAGGGCGCACGCGCGAAGGTGTGGCACAGCAACAAAGCAAGCTAGACCTCAAAGAGGCACCAAGTCACAAAAGAAATCAGAGAAGGCCGCGGTAGGAGAGTTGGCCGTCGATGATGCGGGCGGCGGGCGTGTAGGGGTGCTCTTCGGTTTTCTTTGCGTCGAGGATGTGAATGACGGTGTGACCGGTGGCTTTCAAATGGTCTGCGAGCAAACCACGGTGACAACGCCACCACACGGCTTCAGCACACATCACAGCCACCCGAGTCTCACGTGAGAGCTCAAGTAAATCCTCAACTCCCTTTCGAAACTCTTCACTCTCCATGTGATCCGCATAACCACGAAACTGCGCATTACGCCACGCAGTATTGTGCGAGTCTGCGCGCGGTGTTCTTCTCCCGCCAAGTCTCGGCTCATGCCGGTATTCGATCGCTGCCGTCGCCAGCGACTCACTCAACGCCGCACGATTGAACTGCGGATAACGACGCGAACCCGGAAACGTTCGCACATCAACCAGCACTTCAACTCCATGCGCCTTGAGAATCTGCACAAACTCCTCCCCACTGCGCGTCGAATGTCCGACGGTCCAAACAGTTAATAATTCCTTTTCTGCTTTTTTGCGGCTCACCATAAACCTCAACTGTAGGCCCGCCGACCCTTAAAGATATGCCTCAAGTCGAAAGCGTCCCTTAGCTTCGTTGAGAGGTTTCCAGAGGTCTCCAAGTTTGCGCACGCGTGCCGGCACGTTGTCGATGCGAAAGTCTTCAATCGCGATTCCGCGCTCGAGCTCTTTCCAGGTGACCGGTGTCGATACCGTGGGCAGCTTGTTTGGCCTGACGGAATAGACTGACGCAAGCGTGCGGCCCCACGCATTCTGGTTGTAGTCAACCAGCACTCTCCCCTTCGGCCGTTTCGAAATCTGATACACAGCAGTCAACAGCTTCGGCGCCTGCGATGCAACCGCATACGCAAACTCCTTAGCAAACGTCCACACCTGTTTCTGAGTTGGTCCACGCTTGATCGGGATGTAGATATGAATTCCTTTCGAGCCCGTCGTCTTCACGAAACTGGGAATCTTCAGCGAATCCAATCCCAGCTTGAGAAAAAGCGCCGCCTCACACACTTTTTCAAACGACGCATTCGGCACCGGATCCAGATCAAAGTGCACGTAGTCAGGGCGATCGACGTCGTCACACTTCGCATACCACTGGTTAAGATCGATGCAGCCGAGATTTATTACCCACATCAACGCGGCGACATCCTGGATCATGGGAAAGTTAATGATGTTTCCCGACTCGTGTTCGATATTGCAGATCTCAATCCAGTCGGGCCGCGGCGACGGCGCGCGTTTCATGAAGAAGAACTCTCCCGCCGCGCCGTTCGGATACCGTTTCATCACCATCGCGCGGTCGAAGACGTGAGGCAGCAGCGCGGGCGCCACATCGAGGTAGTACTGGATCAGGTCTCGCTTCGTGACGCCGAGTTTCGGCCAGAACGGTTTGTTGAGATTTGTAAGCCTGACGATCCTGTCGTGAAACTCAACGTCGAGACTGTTCTTGTCTTTCGGAAGTTTGATGTGGGGGATTGGGGACTTGCGACGCTTTTGAGAAGTTCGTTCAACTACGGCAGGGTGGTAATCCCGCGTCGGAAATTGAAAGGGCATCTAGTTAAAGTAAAACCTTAGCTATATAACCGTCCCGTCATTAATCACCGCACTCTTCGGCACGATGATGATGCCGTCGCGAATGAAGTACGCGCCGCCCGGCCCATCAGCCTCGACGACGCCCGCCTCATTCAGCAGCCGCGCGTTCTTCCCGATACGCGCATTCTTGTCGATGATGGCGCGCTTGATGATGCTTCCCTCACCTATCCCGAGACGCGGCATGCCATTACTCAAATCGCTGCGCATCTCTTCGAACGTCTGATAGTAGTCAGCGCCCATTATGAACGACGAGTCGATCTGCGCGCCTTTAGAGATCCTGCTTCGCAAACCCACCACCGAGTTCATCAACCTTGCGCCGTTGATGATGCAACCGTCGCTGATGATCGAATCGTTGATCTCGGTCTCCTCGATCTTTGACGGCGGCAGGTAACGCGCGCGTGTGAACACCGGAGCTTCAGCGTCGAAAAGATTGAACTTCGGAATCTTCGTTGTCAGGTCGAGATTCGCGCGATAGAAGGCGCCGATCGTTCCGATGTCTTCCCAGTAGCCGTCGAACATAAACGCCTGCACGTGGCGCGACTTAATCGAAGACGGAATAACGTGCTTGCCGAAATCGACCCAGGTGGGATCTTCTTTCAGCAGTTCCTCGAGCTTTTCATATTTGAAAACGTAAATGCCCATCGAAGCGAGATACGGGCGTCGCTGTGCTTCGACAGCATTGAGTCCGAGTTGTGTGGTGTCGACCTGCATCGAGAGCAGATCGTCGCCTTTAGGTTTTTCTTTAAACTCGATTATGCGACCGGTCTCGTCAGTCTTCAGCAAACCAAACTCGCTTGCCGCACGAGCTTCGCACGGAATCACCGATACAGTGACGTCTGCATTTGTTTGTTGGTGGCGCTCGAGAAACTGTCGATAGTCCATGCGATAAAGATGATCGCCGGAAAGAATCAACACAGTATCGATGCCCCAGTCACTGATGTGCGGCAACACTTGTCTGACGGCGTCCGCAGTGCCCTGAAACCATTGCGGGCTTTCAGGTGTTTGCTCGGCGGCGAGTATTTCGACGAAGCCGTTCGAGAATTGCGAGAAGCGATATGTTTGCGCGATGTGACGGTTGAGCGACGCGGAGTTGTATTGCGTCAGCACGAACGTGCGCAGGATGTCGGAGTTGATGCAGTTTGAAAGGGCGATGTCGACGAGACGATATTTGCCGCCTAACGGCACTGCGGGTTTCGATCGTTGCTGTGTGAGCGGAAAGAGACGATTACCGGCGCCTCCGCCGAGAATGACTGCCAACAGTTTCGGATTTGCAGGCATTCGTGATCACCGTCCTAGTAAGCGGAAGCCCTCGCGGGAGTGGTGGTTTTGCCGGCAGCTTCCTGTGCGATCTTCACGCCGACACTCGCGCCGATACGTGTGGCTCCGGCTTCAACCATTTTGCGGGCGTCATCGAGACCTTTCACGCCGCCTGAGGCTTTCACGCCGAGCTCGGATCCGACTGTGCGTCGCATCAGCGCCACATCGGCCACGGTTGCGCCGCCTTTAGAAAAGCCCGTGGAAGTTTTCACGAAGTCAGCGCCTGCTCGCTTCGCTGCCTGGCACGCGCGCACTTTTTCATCGTCAGTCAGCAACGCAGTTTCGATGATCACTTTGCAGATCGCGTCGTACTCGTGCGCGACCTGTGCGACTGACCGGATGTCGTGTTCGACGAGACAATCGTCGCCGCTCTTCAGAGCACCGACGTTGATCACCATGTCCACTTCCCTTGCGCCATCGAAGATTGCGCGACGCGCCTCATACGCTTTGACATCGGGCAGTGTAGCGCCGAGTGGAAACCCGATCACCGTGCACACAGGAATACCGCTGCCCCTCAGGTTGCAGTCAGCGACGCGCACCCACGTCGGATTAACGCACACGGACGCGAAGCGGTACGTCGCAGCTTCCTGACAGAGCTTTTTAATGTCGTCGTCGGTGGCTTCGGGCTTGAGAAGCGTGTGATCGATGAGGCCGGCCCATTCACGCGCGGACCCGGTTTGGCCCAGTACGAGGCCGATACGCGCTGCGCCCGCGTCGACAATGCGATGCATGCGCTCGGGGCAGCGATGAAAGCACTCGGACGTGCAGCCGCACATCGCAGCCTGATCCGCGCTGGAGTCACCGTTTAGACGAGCGACGATCACATCCGTGATCTGCTCGATCAGTGCCTCATAATCGCCATTTCTTGAAAACGCCATCGCGAGACATTCTATCAGCCACAAAGAGGCACAAGAAACACAAAAGCTCGACCGTCTTTTCTGTTTTTATGCGTTTAGGTGGCTACCTTTGATATTGGCGCTGGATTGCGTCGATCTTGGCGACGCGCTTGCGGTGCCGGTCTTCAGTGATTTCGGTCGAGAGCCAGGTCATCACGATGTCGCGCATCTGCTTGCTGTTGATCGTTTTGCTGCCGAGGGTCAATACATTCGCGTCGTTATGCTCGCGCGAGTTTCGTGCAACGTCAACCGAGTAACACGCCGCCGCACGCACGCCCGGAACTTTGTTCGCCGTCATCGCACTGCCAACACCCGCTCCGTCAATCACGATTCCCAGATCCGAGGTCGTGTTAGCCACGGCACGCGCGACCGCATGCGCGAAGTCAGGATAATCAACAGCGTCTTCCGAATAGGCGCCAAAGTCATGCACGCGGTGGCCGAGCTCAGACAGAAGTACCTTCAGCTCCTCTTTCATTTTGAAGCCGCCGTGATCCGCACCGACTGCGATCAGCTTCGACGCTTTGGATCCACGTCTCGACGCGCGTCGCACAATCTCGATCTTCTTTTCCTTGACGATGTCGTGAGCGAGTGGTGTCAGGCGAGCATCTTCACCGATCCTGAGAACTGCGCCAGCCTCCAACCCACGCACGTCGTCCTCAGTGATGACGCTCTTTGCGGATTCATCACGCGTCACCGCACTTTGCGTACTGCTTTCCGGAACTGTGTTTACGAAGCGAGACTGAGGCTCTGCTTTTTCTTCGGCGGTTTCAGGGGCGGCTTTCGCGAGCACCTCGCGCACGAGGGCACGAACTCGATCGCGGGCTGAATCGTTCTCCATCAAACATTCCTCGGATCCAGCAACCGCACTCTCGTATCAACGATTTTTCCGGCGCGGAAGGTGAAGTCAACGCGCCCGACATAAATTCCGCTTTTCCCGACCTGGAAGATCAACGTCTTTGCGCCGCACGGCTGTGTCTGCG
>DAIOGT010000014.1:0-4592 GCA_036745095.1 Pyrinomonadaceae bacterium | reverse complement strand
CCGCTTTTCCCGACCTGGAAGATCAACGTCTTTGCGCCGCACGGCTGTGTCTGCGTGACCGGCTCCTTCATAAACGTGTGCGTGTGACCGCCCGCGATGAAGTCGATGCCGTCAACTTGCGACGCAACGAACGACTCCCCGCGTTGACCGTCTTCGTAGTAGCCCATGTGCGACATGCAAACGACGAAACTGCAACGCTCTTCTTCACGCAGTTTCTTCACGACCTCACGAGCCGCCACCACGGGATCGATATAAGTCACACCTTTGAAATTGTCAGGCGTAATCAACGCAACGGGACTAACACCCAAACCAAACAAACCGATTCGCATTCCGCCGACGGTTTTCACGACGTAACGTTTGACGCGCTGCTCGAGCACTGTTCCTCGCACGTCATAGTTCGCGGAAACGATGTCGAAGTTCGCGAACTTCAACGCTGCCGCGAGCGCTTCCACTCCGTTGTCAAACTCATGATTGCCGAGTGTCCCCGCGTCATAACCGATCGCTGACATTGCTTTGTACTCGACTTCGCCCTTGTAGAAGTTGAAGTAAGGCGTGCCCTGAAGCACGTCGCCGGCGTCAACGAGTAACGTGTTCGGGTTCTCCTGCCTGACTCTCTTCACGAGCGACGCTCGACGTGCGACGCCGCCGTGCCCTGCGTTCGCATCGTTGGCAGGCAATGGATCGATTTGGGAATGCGTGTCGTTGGTGTGAAGAATCGTGATTACTGTATCGGCCGCATTTGGCTGGAGTACGACATCACGACGACACGCCAGCAACGTGACTCCGAAGGCTGCGGATTTGGTTAGAAATGTTCGTCGATTAATCATCGAGGAGTTTCGCTTGTCTTTGGTCCTGGTCCAATCTGTACAAATCGATTATCCGCTGCGCCACGGATGACACGGCCGGCGGCGGTTTGTGACTTGACGTAATCCATGATCGCGTCGCGCAGCGTCATGTTTAGCGGCGTCGATTTCTTTGCTTCCTGGAGAATGGCGTAAGCGCCACTGTTGAGTCGCACAAGATAATCGATGGTGACGATCGTGTAGATCTTGTTCGGATCGATCGCCTGTTCTTTTCCCTTCTCGTCAACCAGCTTGCCACTGACGAATTCGGGACGATCGCGGTCGTTGTATTTGAACTGGACGCGAGCGCCGGCCTGTGCATCGCGAGTCGCATTCTGAAGTAACCGCGCGAGCTGAACTCCAGTCACGTCGAGCACGACGAGCGCGTTTTCGAATGGCAATAGCTCGAAGATGTCACTCGCGCGCAGATCGCCCGCGGCGATTTCGTTCTTCCGCAAGCCACCGGCGTTCATGATCGCGAGCGCTACGGGCTTTCCGAGTTTCGCTTTTGCCTGCGCGCGCATGCCGTCAGTAACGAAGTTTCCGAGCGAGCCCGCTCCGACACCCGTTTTGTTGAGCCCGCCGTCGAGTCGTCCAATAACTTTACTCAGCTCGCGGACTTTCTCGCTGTACGGCGCGAGCATTTTCTCGACGTCAGGATCCGCGGGAACGCTTGCGTCGATGGGCAACAAACGCGCGCGCGTATCAATCTTCTGCTGGCTCGCCGCGGGCTTTGCGGGCGTGGCCGGACAGGGTTGGATTGCCGTGCCCTGCCCGAATGCAGTTGACGCCCACGCTACCAGAAGAAAAGCACTGAGCGCGCAGAGATTTCGCAAAGAAGATTTGTTAATCATTGACCTGAAGGAAGAGCTTGCATAGTATGTCGCACCACGCGGCACATACGCAAACTCTTGCTCGACCAACACCGGCATTAACAGGAGAAACAAGTTGGCTACTTCATCTGCCCAGTTCGACTCGGAGTTTACCAATCCAAACCTCGACATCCTGCTGTCAGAAGAACAGATTCGAGCGCGGATCAAAGAGCTCGGCGCGCAGATCACGCGCGACTATGCCGGTCTCAATCCGTTGCTGATCGGCGTGCTAAAGGGTGCGTGCTTTTTTCTTAGTGACCTGCTGCGCGCGATCGATACGCGTCTCGGGATCGAATTCATGGCGATCTCGAGTTATGGATCTTCGACGCGCACGTCAGGTGAAGTTCGCATCATGAAAGACCTGGATGTACCAATTGAAGGCCGCCACATCCTCGTCGTCGAAGACATCGTCGATACCGGGCTGACCCTTTCGTACCTCCTTGCGAACCTCCAGTCGCGCGGCGCGGCGACCGTGAAACTCGCGGCCCTGCTCGACAAGTTCGAGCGACGCCAGCGCGAAGTAAAGATCGATTACCTTGGTTTTAAGATTCCGGACGAGTTTGTGGTTGGTTATGGTTTGGATTTTGCCGAACGATATCGCAACCTGCCGTTCATCGCCGTCTTGAAGAATCCAGAAGCGTAGGAGAAAACAAACGTGAAGAAGTTTCTGTTGCTAACTGTTTCGCTGCTCTTTGCCATCTCGGCGCACGCACAAACTGACTGGTCTAAGGTAGAAGTCAAAGCGACCAAAGTTGCCGGCAATGTTTACATGCTCCAGGGAGCGGGCGGCAATATCGGAGTTTCTGTCGGCGACGACGGCATTTTGATTGTCGACGATCAGTATGCGCCGCTCGCGGATAAGATCCGGGCCGCACTCAAAGGAATCGGTGATAAGAAGCTGCGCTTCATTCTCAATACCCACTGGCATGGAGATCACACCGGCGGGAACGAAGTTTTTGGACCAGAAGCACCGATCATCGCTCACGACAACGTGCGCAAGCGGCTCTCAACCGAACAGAAGTCGACAGTATTCAACAGCACGACGCCGCCGTCTCCAAAAGCCGCGCTTCCGATAATCACCTTCAATGAATCCCTGACTGTCCACTTCAACGGCGAAGAGATTCGCGCCATTCATTTTCCGCATGGCCATACGGACGGCGATAGCGTGATCTTCTTCACCTCATCGAACGTCGTTCACCTCGGCGACGATTTCTTTGCCAGTCGATTTCCGTTTGTGGACCTGGATAGCGGCGGAAGTGTCGAGGGCTTGATCAAAAACATCGGAGAGATTATCGGGAAGATTCCGACGGGAGCTAAACTGATCCCCGGCCATGGTCCAATTTCCACGATCGACGATTTGAAGACTTATCACGGCATGCTTCAGCAAACGACGGAGATCGTGCGGCAGAAGATCGCGGCTGGAAAGACGTTGGACCAGGTGAAGAGTGAAGGCCTGCCGGCCGAGTGGGCGTCGTGGGGAACCGGATTTATCAAGACCGATCGTTGGGTGGAAACGATCTACAGGAGCCTCACCGCGAAGAAGTAGTCACAAAAAGGCACAAAACACACAAAATAATTTGTGCCTCGTGCCGACTACTTAATTATGTGTAAGAAGCTTTCGCCTGCTGCGAGCTTCAGGCCGAAGTTATTCGCGATCGTCTGCCCGATGTCAGCGAGTGAATCTCTGGTTCCGAGATCTATTCCCGGTCGAGACTGTTTGCCGTAAACCAGCAGCGGGGCGTATTCACGCGTGTGATCCGAGCCGCGGAACGTCGGATCGTTTCCATGATCGGCGGTGATCATCATCACGTCGTCGTCACGCATCGCCGACTCTATCTCCGGCAGTCGTGAATCGAAATGCTCGAGCGCTTTCGCGTAGCCTTCCGTGTCGCGGCGGTGGCCATACAGCATGTCGAAATCGACGAGGTTCGAGAAGATCAAACCGCGCGTCGAATCGTTCAGCGCTTTGATGGTCTGATCGATTGATTGCTCGTTGTTCTTAGCCGTCAGTTCCTGCGTCACGCCCATCGAGTCGTAAATCGAGGCGATCTTTCCGATACAAACGACATCCAAATCCTCATCTTTTAGAGCCGGCAGGAGGTTCTCGCGCGGCGGCGGCACGGCGTAGTCGTGACGATTCTCAGTACGATAAAACGAGCCTGGCTCGCCCAGGAACGGTCGCGCGATCACGCGGCCGACTTTGTGCTCACCATCGAGTATGCGTCGTGCGATCTCACAGATCTGGTAGAGCCGTTCGAGCGGAATCACTTCCTCGTGCGCCGCAATCTGAAAGACAGAATCCGCGGACGTATACACGATGGGTTTCCCGGTCTTGACGTGCTCCGCGCCAAGGTCCTTGATGATCTCAGTTCCCGAAGCCGGAATGTTGCCGAGAATGCCAGGCACTGACGTCTCACGAACGAACTTATCGATTACGGGCGCTGGGAAACCGTTGGGATAGGTCGGAAACGCCTGGTCGAGAACGATGCCGGCCATCTCCCAGTGACCAGTCGTCGTGTCTTTACCGTTGGAACGCAAGGCACAGCGGCCATACGAGCCGCTGAGATGGTCCAATGGCGGCACGGATTGCAGCGGGCGAATGTTACCGAGCCCGTATCGTTGCAGGTTGGGTAGTCGCACCGGGCGCGATTCGAGAATGTGGCCGAACGTGTCAGCACCCGCGTCGCCCCACTGCGGCGCATCAGGCATTGCACCAATGCCTGCGCCATCAAGAACGATTAGCAGGACGCGGTTAAAGGGGAACGAAGTGGGCATCAATTGATCATTGTTTCGGCGCGTAGTATCCATCGCGTGCGCGGACCTGTGCTTTGTCTTTCAAGCCGCGCACTTCGAGTTTGATCGAACGAAACTTTCCATC
>DAIOGT010000013.1:0-46816 GCA_036745095.1 Pyrinomonadaceae bacterium | reverse complement strand
CAGCGCCCGACGACCAGCCGCCGAGAAGTCCCTCGAGTTTGGCAATCTTCTTCAGCGCCGCGCAAACCTCGTCGTCCTGGACCATCATGATCTCGTCAGCAAGAGAAGCGTCAAAGATCTTCGGAATGAAATCGCGCTGGCCGATACCTTCAACCTTTTTTGGCCCGGGTGGTCCGCCGCCGTAAATCGAGCCTTCCGGTTCCACGAGCACACATAGCACGTTGCGATTATGTTTCCGTATTGCGCGCGAGACGCCGCAGAACGTTCCCGATGTTCCCGCGCCGATTACCACGGCGTCGATCCGGCCGTTCATTTGTGCAATGATCTCGCGTGCGGTCGTGAGTTCATGAAAACACGGGTTCGCATTATTCTCAAATTGCTGCGGCACGAAACTGCCGTCGATTGCTTCCGAAAGTTCGTGACAACGATCGATTGCGCCCTGCATTCCTGACTCGTGCGGGACGTATTCAAGCTCACCGCCAAGCGCTTCGATCAGCTTCATTTTCTCCACCGCGTAACCTCGCGGGACGCAGAGAATAACACGGTAACCACGTGCGACTCCCACGATCGCGAGCCCGATGCCGGTATTTCCCGCAGTCGGCTCGATGATGGTGGCGCCTGGTTTAAGAAAGCCTTTTTCTTCCGCGTCGAGAATCATTCCTAGCGCGACGCGATCCTTAACCGAGCCGCCGGGGTTGAGCCATTCAATCTTTGCGTAAATATCGGCGAGTGGAGGCTGAGCAAATCTGGAGAGGTGGAGAAGGGGAGTCTGGCCTATAAGATCCAGAACGCTTTCTGCGACGCCGAGAGACATCGTCTCGGATGTTAGCATTAGCCACCAGAAGGCACAAAAGTCACATCACTGTTTTTATTTAATTTAGTACTGGATCAAGCTGCCCTCGCGTTTGGCGCGACGGACGGCGCGCGCGAAGACCCAGAGGGAAAAGGGCAAAAGCACGACGAGGAAGCCGAGCAATGTGATCAGTGGCTGCGTCACCTGCGCGAGGCCGTGACCCTCAATTAAAACTTGCCTGATCCCCTGGAGACCGTGAGTCGGCGGAAGAAGCAGCGAGATGCTGCCGAGTTTTGGGCCGGCATAAGTGTTCAATAACTGCGTTGGAAAGAAGACTCCCGAAAACAACGCGGAGCCGGCGCCGAGAAAGATTCCGAACGGATCGCCACGCTTAAAGACCATTGCAAAACTCGCCGAGAGTATTCCCAGACACGCAAGCACTACGGTCGTGAGTAACAAAAACACGAGGGCGAGAACGAAGCTGCCACGAAACTGAACACCGAAGAACACTCGACCAAAGAAGAGATACAGAAACGAGAAGAACGTGGTCTCGAGAAAATCCCAGGCTGAGCTGGAGACGATGATCGTGGGTAGGTTGATCGGTGTCAGCAAAACACTTTCCAGGGTGCCCTGCATCTGTTCCTGCCTGATCGCATTCGCGAGGCTGGAGAAACCGGTCATGAAATAGTTGAGAACGGCGAGGCCGGTGAGCCACGCGCCGAGTGGGTCGCGCCACTGAGAAAACTGCGGATCGGTGAAGCCGGCAAAGATCTTGGAGATGAAAAACAGCGTCGTGACGACCGTCAACACCGAAAGTATGCGCAGAAAGAACTGCATTCGATAGCTGACGAACAGACGATAGTCACGCGCCACGAACGCGAAGATACGACGCGGAAGTAATTTAAGATTTTTCATATCTTTCCAAAACATCGAGCAGCGTCGCCCGCTCGGTTTCTATATCGACAATACGATGACCAGCGCCTTGCAATTCTCTTAGCTTCTCATCCAGAAGTTCGTCATTGTGCTGCCGCGCAAACGAGACCTTGTCGCCGTTTGCGATCGTGATGTGGACCATCTCCGTTCCCGAAGTTAGTTTGCGAAGGTTGCGTGGCGTATCGATAGCGCGAATCTGTCCGCGACTGATTATCGCAACCCGCGCGCACAGCGTCTCCACCTCAGCGAGATTATGCGAGGTCAGGAAAATCGTAACCGGCGGATCCTGCTCCGCGAGTGAACTGATCATCTCTCTCATTCGCGCAGCCGCAAGTGGATCGAGCGAACGCGTGGGCTCATCAAGTAAGAGGACTGGCGGACTCGCCAGCATGGCACGCGCGACAGCGAGTCGCTGCTTATTACCGGTGGAAAGCTCACCGAACCGGCGACGCGCCACTTCGTCGAGCTCGAGTTTCGCAAACAGATCGTTGATACGTTGCCTCGCGGCGCGATCTGAGAGACCGTGAAGACGGGCAAAAAACATCAGGTTCTGCTCAGACGTCAAACGCCAGTAAAAGCTCCGTTCTTCAGCAGTTGCCAGACCGACTTGTCGTCGAACGTGCTCGTCATCCCCAACGCTGTCGTATCCATGCACTGACACGCTGCCCGTTGTGGGCTGGACGAGGGTCGCAACGATCTTCGTCAATGTCGTTTTCCCGGCGCCGTTGCGGCCGATCAGGCCAAAGATCTCTGCAGTTTCAACCTCGAGTGACACATCACGCAGGGCTTCCACAGGCTCTTTCGCCGGGCGGCGAAAGAACGCGCGCAGTCGTTGGAAAGACACGGGATAAGTTTTCGACAGGTTGCGGATAGAGATTGCGCTCATCGAGCTCGCTGCCGGGGATCGAGGTATTCGCGTAGGCCGTCGCCGATGAAATTAAAAGCGAGGACAGTGAGCGCGATGGCGACGCCGGGAAAGATCAGCGCGTGTGGCGCAGCTTGCAATGTCGAGAGATCGCGTGCTTCTTCGATCATTACGCCCCACGAGGGCGCTGGTGGTGGGACGCCGAGTCCGAGAAAAGAGAGCGCCGCTTCCGAGAGTACCGCTCCGGCCATTCCCAAACTTGCCTGCACAATCAATGGTTGAATCGCATTCGGAAGTATATGGACCAGCAGTATGCGCGCGTCGTTCGCGCCAAGGGCGCGTGCTGCCTGCACGAAGTCGTATTCACGAACCTTCAGCACCTGGCCGCGAATGAGACGTGCATATCCAACCCAGCCGATGATGCACAACGCGAGGATCAACTTGTTCAATCCGGCGCCGAGAAAGGCGACCATCGCAATCGCGAGCAACAGTCCGGGAAATGCGAGGAAGACATTGAAAACGTAACCCGAGACAAATCGATCGACCCAGCCGCCGTAGTAACCCGCGAGCGCGCCGAGGAGAGTGCCGATAACGGCCGACACCGTCACGACGATGATTCCGACTTGCAGGGAGATGCGTGCGCCGTAAACCACTCGCGAGAAAATGTCGCGGCCGGTGGAGTCGGTTCCGAACCAGTGAGCCGCGGACGGCGGCAGGTAACGCATCGACAGATTGGTCGCGCCGACGTCGTATGTCGCGATCCACGGCGCGAATAGCGCGACCAGCACCAGCACTACGACAATGACAACACCGATTACGGTTAAACGATTCATCCTACTCTAATCCGCGGATCGAGCCACCGGTAGACCATGTCAGTGAGCAGGTTTGCGATGATGTAAGTCATGCTGATCACGAGCACACAACCCTGCACGACGCGGTAGTCGCGTTTGCCAATTCCGTCCTCGACGAGCAACAGCCCGAGCCCTGGCCACCCGAAGATCTTCTCAGTGATGATCGCGCCGGCAAGCAGAACACCAAGCTGCAACCCGAGAATCGTGACGACCGGAATCAACCCGTTCTTCAATACGTGCTTGTAAACGACCGTACGCTCGCTCAAACCTTTCGCACGCGCGGTACGAACATAGTCCTCACCAAGCTCTTCGATAACTGACGAGCGCACCATGCGAGTCAGAATCGCCGAGAGTGCGGCGCCGAGCGTAAATGCAGGAAGAATAATGTCGCTCCAGTCGAAGCGTCCTGACGGCGAAAGCAAGCGGAGTTTGACGGCAAAGATGTAGACCAGCATGGGTCCGATCACGAAACTCGGCAGACTGATACCGAGCAAAGCAACTACGGATGCGATGTTGTCGATAATCGTGCCGCGGTTCGTTCCGGCAATGACGCCGAGAGGTATCGCGATCACTATCGCAATTAGCATCGCTGCGATCGCGAGCTCGATCGTGGCTGGATAGCGTTCGAGAATAAGCTCAATAACTGGCCGATCGTTGCGGAACGACAGGCCCATATCGCCGCTGAGCAATGAGCGCCAGTAATCAACGTAACGATTATCGACGCCGTGCCAAACAAAATCTCGCGCGCCGTCGTGATCACGTGGAAAAGAGAAGAAGAAAGGCGGACGATCGAGGCCGTGCTTCTCGCGAAACTGTGCAAACTGTTCCGGTGTCGCCTGTTCGCCGAGCACGGCGATTGCCGGATCACCCGGCACGAGCTCAATTAAGAGTGTAACGAGAGAGACGACGGTCCAAACAACGAGTAGCAGGATCAGCAGGCGTCGCAGAATGCTCACTGCGCGGCAATATAACAGGATTTACAAGATTTTTCAGGATGGACCGAACAAAAATAAAACGTAGTCCGGGGTAGGTCCGAATACTCGCACAGCCCCGACAACCGCGCGCTTACCAAACCGTACCCCGTGACTACGTATCTGGTTGCAAACTAAGCGCTGCAACCAATCCCACAAACTTATTTCGGCCTTCTACCCATGTGTAAGGCCGCTATGCCACCCGTCAGGTTCTCATAGCCAACCTGAACGAAACCTGCCTGCTCCATCAGGAGCGCGAGTTGAAGCTGGTCTGGAAACTTCTGGACCGAGGCCGGCAGATAGGTATAGGCGCTTCGTGAACCACTAATCAGGCCACCCATCCACGGCAGTAGTTTTCTGAAATACAGATTAAACAAAGGGCGCAGCATCGCATTCGCCGGTCGTGAAAACTCGAGCACAGCCACCCAGCCACCAGGTTTCACGACGCGTGAGAGCTCCGACAGACCACTTTCGACACTCGAAAGGTTTCTCAATCCAAACGCGATTGTCGCCACATCGAATGTGCCATCTCGAAAGGGCAGGTCCAACGCATCACCCTCAATTAAGCGTATGCGACCAGAAGTCTTACCGGCAGCGATGTCCAACATCGGCCGGCAGAAATCAGTCCCAACAACTCCTGCTCCCGTGATTTCAAACAACGTGAGCGATAAATCGCCCGTGCCGCAAGCCACATCGAGAACGCGAGCGCTGCTCGACGAAAGCTTCTCGCGTACTCTATTCGCTACGATCCGGCGCCAACGTTTGTCGACGTTGCCGGACAGTAGATGGTTCAAAAGATCGTAACGGCCCGCGATCAATGCAAACATGTCGCGAACGCGGCCCGCATGCTCTTTCGCGGCACTTCCGTTCTCAAGCACAGTTAAGCCAAATCTGATTCACGTTTGGTTGCAAGACGCTTGCAAACAATTTGCGATTACCCGGGGTTGTTGTTAGTTGCAGGTTTATTAGCTGGTTTCGTTGGCGGTTTTTGCGATGGGGCCGGAGGCGCAACTTCCCCCAGCACTTCGACTTGATAACGGCCCTGCAACGCAGCCTTGAGTGGCGCCGATTCGCCGGCAACAACTGAAACGATGGTTTTGTTGAAAAGTCGATTTGCAACACGCTGTACGTCTGAAGCTGTTACGGCTCTGAGCAACCCAATCTGATCCTGAGGCGCACTCAAGCGATATGTGTCAGCGTCGAGCCATGGATCTGCGAGTGCGTCAGGCTTTGTAGTTACGGTGGACAATTCACTAATCACCTCGGTCTTCGCGCGTTCCAGCTCTTCGGTTGTAGCCGGCGTTGACATCAACGATTCGATTGCCTTTTTTGCGTTGCCGAGTGAATCAGCGACTGTCAGGTCCGTAACGGCGGCGCCCATCACAACCGCGCCCGGTAAAACGTAAGCTTCACTCCTGACGAAAACCGGTTGTTTCGACAATTGCGGCGATGATGCCTGCCAGCGATGTTGTGCGACTCGCGCCAAAATCATCGAGATCGGATAGTCAGTGTCCGATCGTGAAACACCACGCGCAGCCAAGCGCAACTCCACTGTTGGGCCAGGAGCGTTCACGATCAATGTTCGCGCGTCGGGTGGATTCGGCTGGCGAAACGTCGTGGGTATGATCCTTTCACTCTTGCGCCATGGGCCCAATAACTGTCGCAGAGTTCGCATGGCGCGTAGTTTTGTGACGCCACCGATGACCGCGAGTGTGGCGTTGTTCGAACTGAGAAAGCGTTCGTGCGCCATCATCACGTCAGCGCGGTCGATGCGTGCTACGTCCTCCGGTGAGCCAGCCGCAGGACGACCGTACGGAAAGTCTCCATAGAGCCGCCCAGCAATTGCCCGGTCCGCCACTTCACCCGGCACGATTGTCGTGTCGCGCAGCAGCTTGAGTCGCGCGTCGCGAATGCGTGTGATCACTTCAGGTGAAAACTGCGTCGCCAGCAATGCATTGCGCAGGACCTCGACAATGTTTTCGAACTCACTGGCTCTGCCAACCATTGTGATCGTGGTGGAATCGTAGTTCACGGTTACGTCGAGCTTTCCATTCATCTCGCCTGTAAAGTAGTCGATAGTGGCCGGGTCCGGGAATAGCAGGTCGCCCAGCAGGGCCATCTGGCCTGAACGACCGGAGAGGTCGAACGCGGCGCCGCTGTTGATGCGCAGTTTAAGGATGACGTCGGGGCTCTCCGGCTTCAGCCAGAAGAGCAGTCGCAGCCCGTTCAGAAGTTGCTCACTCTCAGGCTGAGCAGGCGCTTGGGCGTGTAAGGGCTGCGCTACCAGCGTGACGCAGAGAAGGATTGTTCCCGCAAAGGCGCAAAGACGCGAAGAAGAGTTCATAGCGAGTTTAAGGGGCCAAAACATCTTAGATGCCGTGTGTTTGCCCGTCAACCGTTTCGCCCCGGAGTGCATCCTAAGCCCTGATTGACAAAAGGGATCTGGTCGATCTGACCCGGCATAATTGCAAAAGATATGTACTTGCCGCCCTCGTAAGATTTAATATTCGCCCGTATTGGCGCTTTTTATCAGGCAGCGCAAGTTTTTTCCGTCCGGACCGTAACTTTTGTCCGGGTCAAGGTAACTATAGCAGGAGCCAGTCCTGCAGGATCGAGTGCTTGATTGCCCGAGAGAACCACAGACGAGGTTTTGCTGCAAGAAGCAGGAGAGGGCGACGGGGCGGCCTTTCGGGAGTTGTACGATCGATACCGGGAACCAATTTTTCGTTTTGCTTACCGGTTACTGGGCTCGGTTGAAAGTGCCGAAGACGTGACGCACGATTGCTTTCTCAGCCTCATTCGTAAGCCTGAGAACTTTCAACCGGAACGAGCTTCCTTGAAAACTTACTTGTATGCAGCCGCGCGAAACCTGACGCTTAAGCACTTTCGAGACCAGGGACGCGAGACCGGGCTGGATGAAGTCACAGAGGAACCGAAAGATTCGCCAAGGCGAGCGCCTTTGCGACGATTGCTCGACGAGGAGCTGGCGACTCAGGTGAGGGAAGCGGTTTTCAGTCTTCCGCCACTGCAACGTGAGGCGCTGATTTTGTTTGAGTATGAAGGGTTGAGCCTGAGCGAGGTGGCTGAGATTGCAGGCACCGACGTGGGGGCAATAAAAGCCCGTTTATACAGGGCGCGCGAGGGTTTGAGAAGGATCCTGCGGCCTTATCTGGAAAGCAATCAGGAATTGAATAGTAGTCGGGAAATTGTTACTTTGAGGGAGGCCTGAAATGGGCGTTGAGCCGGAAGAAGAGTTTGTTTCCGACAGTGAGCTCAAGTCATTGCTCGAACGCTGGGTCGCGCCAGGGCCTTCGAGAGTTCTCGACAAGCGAATCGAAACGAGCTTTGCAAGAGAATTTTCTGGTGCAGACGGACTGTCTCAGTCAGTGCTGCTCCCGCACAGGCGAGAAGAGGTAGTATCGATGAAGTTCTGTTCAGTATGTAAAGAAGAGTTTGCTGACAAGTTCAGCTTTTGTCCGGTCGATGGATCGCCGCTGGCGGCAGTGACGCCTCCAGTTGAAGATCCGAGCGTGACTGTTAACCGCGATCCGAGTGTAACAGTCAGCCGAGACACAGTGGCTGAGTCAGCGACGGCTTTCAACCGCGAATCGCTTGGAAGCGATCCGGTCTACGTGGCTTCCACCACTTCTTCAGCCCTTGCGTTGCGAGACGAGTATCACCTGACCATCATGGATGACTCAGGACTCGTAGCGCGCCTAAGTCATGAACTCAGGGATGTCGCCCATGAATATGAACTGACGTGGCCCGAATTCAAGCGCGATCCGTTCGGATTCACGAAGCGAGCTTTCGTGGGTTACGGCCAGAAGCTGCGGGAGTTTCTCGGCAAGCCGAACGTCCTTATCGCGATGGGAGCCGGCCTGCTCGGTATCGTCGCGCTTGTCGGCGCCGTTATGCTGATGGATCGTTCGCAGGGAGCGTCGAGCTCAAAAGTCGGACTGATCATCTTCGCAATTCTCGCCGGTGGCTTGCTGGTCGCGCTGTTTTCTACGTGGCTTGGCCGCGAGCGGGGCGCTGCGGTGATGGGCGCTGAGCCGTCCGACTCGCGAAGTGTAGTTGCGGCGATGGTATCGTCGTTTGTGTTCCTGTTTGCGATTCTCGGCGTCATTGTTGGAATCGATTACAGAAACAAGCAGCAGCAGCTCGTGGCGCAGAACAACGAAGAGCTTCAGGTCGAGCAGATGCTCGACATTCCGGAAGAACAGCCGACACCTGATCCCGGAACTGCCGGACTAAATAAAGGTAGCGGCGGCGGCAGCAAGCCGAAGCAGGAACGACCCGGCGGCGGTGGCGGTGGCGGTCGCGAAGAAGCTAAACCAGCATCGTTTGGCAAGACTCCGCAGGCGTCGTTAGAGGTGCCGCAAATTATTCCGCCAGATCCAAAGCCACCACAGATCAAGAACCCTGCGTTACCGGTGGCAGCGACACTTAACGCGGATCCGATGTTGATCCCACCCGACGCCAGAGTGTTGCCGTATGGCAATCCCAAATCGAAGAGTACTGACCCATCGTCTGGTCCGGGTACGGGAAATGGTATTGGAACCGGCACCGGAACTGGTATTGGCGAGGGATCGGGTAATGGTTTTGGTCCTGGCCGCGGCGGTAACGTCGGCGGCGGAGACTTCAATGCGGGTGGCGGTGGACCAGGCGGCGGCGGTGGTGGCGACTACTCCAGGATTTTTACTGGCAAGGACGTCACAACGAAAGCACGTCTGATTTCGAAGCCTGAGCCGCAGTACACCGAGGATGCGCGCAAGAATCAGATTACCGGTACGGTCGTGTTGAAGGTGGTGTTTGCTTCAAACGGCGCCGTGACGAACATCCGGACTGTTTCGGGTCTGCCGCATGGTTTGACTGAGAGAGCGATTGCAGCAGCACGTCAGATCAAGTTCGTACCTGCAACGAAGGACGGACATCAGGTCTCGATGTGGATGCAACTCGAGTACAACTTCAACCTTTACTAAGAAGCTTTAGCCGCGGATTTACCCACATCCGCGGCTAAAAGTGTCTTTCGGCGAACCGTTTGATCCGCTCAATTCCTTCCTTGATGCGCTCCATCGACGTCGCGTAAGAAATTCGAATAAAACCCTCAGCTCCGAATCCAGCTCCATCCGTAACAACCGTGTGCTCTTCCTCGAGTAGTCTGTGGGCAAAGTCGCCCGACGTTTTCAAATCCTTTTTCAAACAGCCGCGCACGTCCGGAAAAGCATAAAACGCACCTTCAGGTTCGCTGCACTTAAATCCGGGAATGTCTCGTAGCGCGTTCAGTAACCACGCCCGGCGCGCCGTGTATTCTGACAGCATGATGCCGACGGATTCCTGTGGTCCAGTGAGCGCTTCGACCGCTGCCCACTGTGCCATCGAATTGGTGTTCGACGTTGAGTGGCCCTGAACTTTCAACATCGCCTTCGTCCAGTCAACTGGCGCGAGGGCATATCCCACTCGCCACCCAGTCATCGCATACGTCTTCGAAAACGATCCCGCAATGCACAGATGCGTGCGCATGTCGGCCGGCAAACTCGCGGCGCTGAACACTTCACCCGGCGGATAAACAAACCGCAGGTAACACTCGTCAGAGACAACATAGATTTCGCGCTCGCTCGTTATCTCCATGATCCTGCGAAACTCTGACGGGGGCAGCACACGCCCGGAAGGATTCGAAGGCGAGTTTAGAATCAGCAGCTTCGTCTTTGGCGTGATCGCTTTCTCAACCTGCTCGGCTGTAAGCACGAATTCGGTGTCTTCAGTTTCGATGAACACCGGTTTCGCGCCTGCGAAAACTACAATCTCCGGAAACGTAACCCAGTAAGGTTTCGGAATCAGTGCTTCGTCGCCGGGATTTAGTAGAGTGACTACGGCATTGAAAACGGCCTGCTTGCCGCCAGCGGTCGCCATCACTTCGCCGGGTTGATACGCGGTAGCAAACTCCTTTTGGTAGAAGTCGATGATCGCGCGTTGCAGCTCGCGAATACCCGCATTGGCCGTGTACTTCGTCCGGCCCGCGCGCATCGCCCGCTCGGCCGCTTGCTTGATGTTGTCGGGCGTGTCGAAGTCAGGCTCACCGGCCCCGAAGTCGCACACGTTCGCACCCGCGGCGCGCAAGTTTTCGGCAGCTTGCATTGCGGCCATCGTGGCTGACGACTGCATGCGAGCGACATTTTCAGAAACAGGGAATGATGATGACATGACGGGCCGGGTTTTCATCTTTGGTTTAACTTTTCTTTCATTCGTCTTTCAATCAGTGGAGGGACGAGGCCGCTGATTGCGCCGCCGAGTTGAAACACCTCTTTGACGAGACGCGAGCTCACGTAGGAATAAGTTTCGGCCGGCATCATAAAAACAGTTTCAATGCCCGGCTCGAGACGACGGTTCATCAGCGCCATCTGAAGTTCATATTCGTAGTCGGAGATTGCGCGAATGCCTCGCACAATCACGTTTGCCTGTTGGGCCACAGCGTAGTTGACAAGCAGGCCGCTAAACGAATCGACGCGAACGGTGCATCGTCCGCGCGAGATATCCTGCACGACTTCTCCGAGCATCTCGCGCCGTTCTTCGACACTGAAAAACGGCTGCTTCTCAGGATTCACGAGAATGCTGATGATGATTTCGTCGAAGAGTTTGCAGCCGCGCTCGATGATGTCCAGGTGACCGTTGGTGACTGGATCGAACGAACCGGGGTAGATGGCGCGTCGCATGTATACGGATGTTAGAGGTTAAAACCGAAATCGTAAAGTAGCGAAATCAAGCAAACAATAGCCGTTTTCGTTAAATAATAGCCGGATTCGACTATTGCGGGGGAAACAGGCGGATGCTAGCATTCCCCCAACGATTAGGAGTTTCAAATGGCTCGCACTCTCACACAAATTGATGATGCTTACATTCCGCCAGAGTTGATTGGTGTTACCCAACGAGTGACACCGGAGCAATTCGAACAACTCTGTCGCAAGTACAGAAAATTGCGGCTTGAACTCACCTCAACCGGAGAATTAATTGTTATGCCGCCTACGGGGTCAGAAACTGGTAGAAGCAATGCTTACCTCACTTACCAACTAATGGCTTGGACTGAAGAAAACGACGCGACGGGTGTTTGTTTTGGTCCTGTCGCGGGATTCACACTACCAAACGGCGCTATTCGCTCGCCCGATGGGGCGTGGATTAAACGAGAAAGGTGGGACAGTCTAACAAAACAGCAAAAAAAGAGCTTTGCTCCTGTTTGTCCAGATTTCGTTATTGAGCTTCGTTCGCCCAGTGACAGTCTTACGCAGCTTAATCGTAAGATGATTGAATACCTCGAAAACGGCACATCGCTGGGCTGGTTGATCGATCCCCATAAGCGACAAGTGTATGTGTATAGGCCTAACCAGGAGCCCGTTATTCTGGTTAATCCGGAAACTATTTCGGGTGATCCGCTACTGCCGGGTTTCAACCTGAATCTTACCGAGCTTTGGTCTGTTGACTAAGCCTCTTCACCCGGTTCACGATTTACAGGATGAATAAGATGTGGTTCAATAAGCTTTGACAATTTGGCGTGGTGAGTTAAAGCGACTTGCGGCCACATAAAATAATCCGCTAAACAGCTCGATGAGTTAAGTTTCAGGCTCCGCGTTGTTAGCGCGGGGCCTTTGTTATTTCTTATGCCGAACCTTCTCGACACTCTTAAAGAACGCATCGTCGTCTTCGACGGCGCAATGGGCACGAACCTGCAGGTCCAGAACCTGTCACTCGACGACTTTGGTGGCCCACGTTTTGAAGGCTGCAACGAGAACCTTCTCGTAACCAGGCCAGACGCCGTCGAGAAAGTCCACGCAGCTTTCCTCGACGTCGGTTGTGACGTAGTCGAGACCAATTCATTCAACGGCACCCCCGTAGACTTCGCCGAATACGACATCGGAGACAAAGCGTACGAGATGAACGTGCTCGCGGCGCAACTCGCCAAACGCGTCGCTTCTGATTACTCCACAAAAGATAAACCGCGCTGGGTAGCCGGTTCGATGGGTCCGGGCCGCAAACTACCGACACTCGGTCATATTTCGTTCGCGGATCTGCGTGATGCCTACGCGGTCCAGGTACGCGGGCTGCTTGACGGTGGTGTCGATCTGCTGATCGTTGAGACGTGCCAGGATATTTTGCAGACGAAAGCCGCGCTTGCCGCGATCTTCGCTCACTTCAAAGAATCACGTCGTCGCGTACCCGTCGTCGCACAGGTCACGATCGAAGTTTTTGGGACGATGCTCAACGGCACTGAGATCTCTGCCGCGCTAACAGCACTCGCGCCATTTCCGATAGATGTCGTCGGCATGAACTGCGGCACTGGTCCAAAGCACATGACGGAGAGCATTCGCTACATTTGCGAAAACTCGCCGCTGCCAGTCTCAGTGCTTCCGAATGCGGGACTGCCTTCCGTCGTCGAAGGCAAGATGCACTACGACGAAACTCCGGAGAGTTTCACTGCTCAAGTGGTCCATTTCGCGAGCGACTTCGGTGCGAACATCGTCGGTGGCTGCTGTGGAACCACACCGGCTCACCTGCGTCTCGTTGTCGAGGCGATGCAGCGCATTACACCGAAGGAGCGTCACGCGAAGACGTTACCCGCCGCGTCGTCAATCTACATTCAACAACCATACGTGCAGGACGCCTCGTTTTTAATCGTCGGGGAACGTGTCAACGCGAGCGGGTCGAAGAAGATGCGCGACCTGCTCAACGCGGAAGACTGGGACGGCCTGGTCGCGCTCGGCAAAGAGCAGGAACGCGAAGGCGCGCACATTCTGGACGTAAACGTTGATTTTGTTGGCCGGGACGGTGAGGCAGACATGCACGAGCTCGCGTCGCGCCTCGTTACGAACGTCAAGATTCCGCTGATGTTTGACTCCA
Source organism: Pyrinomonadaceae bacterium (assembly GCA_036745095.1). Taxonomy (GTDB): domain Bacteria; phylum Acidobacteriota; class Blastocatellia; order Pyrinomonadales; family Pyrinomonadaceae; genus PSRF01. The sequence continues at coordinate 33,514 of DAIOGT010000013.1, read as the reverse complement.
CCGAGTGGCAGAAGATGGAAGCAGGACTTCAGCACGCCGGTGGCAAGTGCATCCTCAATTCGACGAACTACGAAGACGGTGTACCGCGCTTCACGAAAGTGATCGATCTGGCAAAGACGTATGGCGCAAGTGTGGTTATCGGGACGATCGATGAAGAAGGAATGGCGCGCACCGCCGACGGGAAACTCAGGATCGCGACGCGTGCTTACGAACAGGCTACGACTGAATTAGGTTTGCCTGCGGAAGATATCTTCTTTGATCCGCTCGCCCTTCCGATCTCGACGGGTATCGAAGAGGACCGTCGCAACGCGCTCGAGACGATTGACGCTATCAAACGAATCAAAGCAGAGCTGCCGGGCGCGTTCACGGTCCTGGGTGTTTCGAACGTCTCTTTTGGCTTGAATCCGGCGTCGAGAGTGGTCCTGAATTCAGTGTTTCTGCACGACGCTGTTGAGGCCGGACTCGATGCTGCGATCGTTAATGCCAGCAAGATCGAGCCGTTGAATCGGATCGGGGATCAGGAATTGAAGGTCGCGCGCGAGCTGATCTACGACCAGCGCAAGTTTGAAGGCGATGTTTGCATTTACGACCCCCTGACTGAGTTTACAAAGCTCTTCGAGGGAGTAAAGGCCAAGGCTTCGAAAAAGGCGTCGAAAGGTGAGACAGTCGAGGAGCGCCTCAAGAACCACATCATCGACGGGGAGAAGATCGGGCTCGAAGACGAGCTGCGCACTGGTCTCCAGAAATATTCCGCGCTCGACATCATCAACAATATCCTTCTGGAGGGAATGAAAGTCGTCGGCGATCTCTTCGGCAGTGGCCAGATGCAATTGCCTTTCGTGTTGCAGTCGGCTGAGGCGATGAAAGCCGCAGTCCGTTTTCTCGAGCCGTACATGGAAAAGAAGGGTGGAGCCACCGCAAAAGGCACGATGGTGCTCGCGACTGTCAAAGGCGACGTTCACGACATCGGCAAGAACCTCGTGGACATCATCCTCACCAACAACGGTTACAAAGTTTTGAATCTCGGTATCAAGCAGCCGATTGACGCGATCCTGCAGGCGTACGACGAACATGGCGCGGACGCGATTGGTATGAGTGGCCTGCTCGTGAAGTCGACGCTGATCATGCGCGAGAACCTCGAGCTGATGAACGAGCGTGGCATCAAGGTTCCGGTCGTGCTTGGAGGCGCGGCGTTGACGCGGAAGTACGTCGAGGACGATCTGACGTCGTTGTACAAAGGACAACTTTATTACGCGCGTGATGCTTTTGCCGGTCTTCACACGATGGATTTGCTGATGGGCGAAGGCCGCTCAGAAGATCACACAAAGAGTGCGGACGCGCCGGGCCTGGATGTCGCAGAAGACCCGGAAGATCTGATCGGCGAAGAAGCGAAGATCGGTATTCGCAAAATTACAAAACCCCGCACGAAAATCGCCGGCGACACGACTCACACAGTTCGTTCCAACGTGAGTCAAGACGTGCCGATTCCGCAAGCGCCATTTTACGGGTCACGCGTGGTTGAACGAGTCTCGCTTGCCGACGTGTTTGCCTGTATCAACGAGACTGCGCTGTTCAAAGGTCAGTGGCAATTCAAGCAAGGCCGGACGCCGCTCGAGGAATACCAGGCGCAGGTGAAGGCTAAGGTGCGTCCGATTTATCAAGAGCTGAAAGAACGTTCTGTCCGTGAAAAGCTACTCGATCCGAAAGTCGTCTATGGCTACTTCCAATGCCAGTCAGAAGGAAACGATCTGATCGTTTACCATCAGGAGAAGGAAGTGCGGTTTACGTTTCCGCGACAGCCTGCGGGTAAGCACTTGTGTCTCGCCGACTACTTCGCGTCGAAAGACTCAGGTCGCATGGACGTGGTTGCATTTCATCTCGTCACTGTTGGGCGTCGTGCGAGTGAGTACGCGCACGAGCTTTTTAAATCTGATAACTACTCAGACTATCTCTATTTCCACGGCCTGAGTGTAGAGAGTGCCGAGGCGCTTGCCGAGTTGTGGCACAAACGCATTCGTGAAGAGCTCGGGATCGCCGGCGCGGATTCGCCTGACCTGACGCGACTCTTCAAGCAGGAATATCAGGGCTCGCGCTACAGTTTCGGATATCCCGCATGCCCGCGACTCGAAGACCAGGAGAAGCTTTTCACGTTGCTTGATCCTTCACGTATCGACGTGGAGTTAAGCGAAGAATTTCAGTTAGAGCCAGAGCAATCGACTTCGGCTATTATTGTCCACCATCCGGAGGCCAAGTACTTCTCCATTGAATGATCTGCCACAAAAAGGCATAGAAAGCACACAAACAAATCAACCAGGTGCTTTAAGCGATTTCGACGTCCTGACACCCTTCGAACGTTTCGCTTTTCGCTTCGTGCGGCGCATGAATCGGGGTGCCTGGAAGCGATTTTGGACGTGGTGTCAATGCACTCTTGGCGCGGGCTGGATCCATCTTTCCACGTACAACATCATGAACGTTTACGGCCTCGAGAACGTCGAGGCCGCCGCGCACGATCGACCGGTGCTGATCGTCGCGAATCATCGCTCGTTTTTCGATATGTATGCGGTGTCGACCGTGCTTTTTCGTCGAACGAGCTGGCCCAAGCGACTCTTCTTCCCGGTACGTGGGAGGTTTTTTTACCAGTCACCGCTCGGGCTTTTAGTGAACTTGATTATGGGCTGGTGGTCTATGTACCCGCCGTTTTTCGCCACTGGTGATCATCCGATTCCCGAGAAGCGCGCGTTTGATAAATTCTCGTTCCAGGTGCTGGTGGAGCTGGCGCGTTCCGGCCCCGGCAACGTCATCGGGTTTCATCCGGAGGGAACACGCAACAAGAGTGACGATCCGTATTCGTTTTTACGCGCGCAGCCGGGTGTGGGGAAGTTGATTATGGAGGCGCAGCCGCAGGTGATACCGGTGTTCATAGCGGGGTTATGTAACAGTCTGCCGCGCCAGGTGGCGCGAAACTGGAACCGTGAGGACGTGATCCGGATTCATTTTGGTGAGTTGATGGATCTCAGCGAACACCTCACGAAACCCGATCGGCTGCGAACGCACAAGGAGATCGCCGACGCAGTCATGCAAAAAATCAGTGAACTCGGCGAACAGGACCGAATGCTTTTGAAGGAAGCGCCGAGCACTTCGAGACCGAGTTTAGAGTTCAAGCTTTAGCTCGTGTACTCGGAAAGCAGCAGCCTGAAGGTTGACTCTAAACTAGGGATTAAAAACGATACATGTCGATCGTCATCGTCAATCCCTCATCGGCGAGCGGTAGCACTGGCGCAGTGTGGCCGCAGATCGCGAGTGACTTGCGCTCGCAGTTTGGCGCGTTCCGAGTAGCTTTCACAAAACATCGCGGTGACGCTGCCGCACTCGCCCTCGAAGCTGCCCGCAAAGGTACAAAATTCATCATTGCGTGCGGCGGCGACGGTACTATCTCGGAAGTCGCAAACGGTATTCTCTCGTCAGGCAAGGACGCCGAGCTCGGCATACTCCCCAGCGGCACGGGTGGCGACTTCAGAAGAACACTCGAGATTCCTTCCCGAACTCGCGACGCCGCGAAAATTCTTCACACGGGCCGCACGGTGCGAATCGACGTCGGACGAGTCTCATTTGTCGATCAAAACGGAAACGACGCGTCACGATATTTCGTCGGTGTCGCTTCGTGCGGCATGAGCACAAAGGTCATCGAGCGAGTAAAAGCTGACAAAGTGTCCTTTGCGTCGGCACTTTTGAAGACGGCGATGCGCAACGAGCCCGTCCGGCTCGTGGTCCAACTTGACGATTCCCACGAACGCCATCTCGTCGTTTCAAACCTTTGTGTCGCAAACGCACGTTATTTCGGCGGCGGCATGAAGATCGCTCCGGAGGCAAAACTCACGGACGGCAAGTTTGACGTCGTCGGTGTCGGCGATCTCAGCGCCGTAAAACTCTTCACGAGCGCGCCACGTGTGTACACGGGGTCGCACCTCTCAATGCCCGAAGTGAGTCATGCATTAGCGCGCAAGATCACAGTTCGCGCAGCCGATCGCGCTGCTGAAGTCGCACTGGAAGTCGATGGAGAACTTCCTGGAAGACTTCCCGCGACGTTCCAGATTATTCCCGAAGCTCTGCGTGTGCGCGTGAACGCATCCGTGTAATCCGCAATAAAAAATATTTTGCTTTGCCTCACTCAACAAAAATCCTATGATGCACTTAGCTCATGAATGAGAGACGATCGAAACCCCGACTAAGCGTTCATCTCGATGCAGAGTGGCATGGCGGCGAAGAAAGACATTCTGCGCAAATCACCGATCTCTCTGAAGGCGGGTGCTATCTCGATACCGTGGGCGAGGTGCTGGCCGGTGAGATCGTCGCTTTTCGAGTTTTACTGCCTGACGGCGATTGGCTTTATCTCGAAGGCGAAGTGCGACACCATCGACATGGCCGAGGATTTGGTGTTCAGTTTGTCGATTTAAATGAAGAACAATTAAGGAACCTGGCGCGTCTGCTGCAAATCGCGAAAGAAGCTGGACCAGAAGCTCCGGCGATTTCAGCGGACCTCGTTGAAGATTAAGGCATCCTGCAAAGTTTATCCTTCCCGTGGCAATTCAAGGCACTTTGAAGACCATGAGTCTGCCTGACCTGCTCCAGTTTCTGGCAGCAGGAAGAAAGTCGGGCACACTCAAATTCGATCAAGGCAAGATCACCAAGCAGATCTATTTCAAAAACGGCGTGATCGTTGGATCGAAGTCTAACGATCCGCGCGAGTACCTGGGTCAGGTACTGCTTCATTACGGAAAAGTAGATGAGATCCAATTAAAAGTCGCGCGTGAGATGCAGCGCACAACGGGCGGAAAGCTGGGCGAAGTCCTCGTCGAACAGGGATTCTTAACTGAGGACGACGTGCTCGGAACCCTGAAGACCCGCACGCTCGATGCAATCTACGACCTGTTTGTCTGGACTGACGGCGATTTCGAATTTTACGACGACGAGCCACTTCCTGATGACTTAGTGCTGATCGAAGTCGAGCCAACGAACGTTGTCATGGAGGGGATTTACCGGATCGACGAGTTCGCGCGTTATCGCACGCTCGTACCGTCCGACCGATCGATCCTCGAATTGAACGCCGGCTGGACATCATCTTTGAAGCTCGGCAAAGAGTTCCGGCAAGTGCTTTACTTCGTCGAAAAGCGAATGTCGGTAGCCGAAATCTGTTATCACATGCACGCCTCGTCATTTCACGTTTACGGACAGCTCTACACTTTAATCAGCGAAGGGATCGCGCGTGTCGTGGGCGAGTTGCCGGAAGACGTGCCACCACCGCTGAAGGAAGTTGAAGACTTACCGGAGAGTGTGACGGAGATGGTCTGGTCTGCCGAGCGCAAGCTTGAGGAAGATCCTGAGGCGGCGTTGGAGATCATACAGAGGGCCCTTCAGCAGCAACCGAACAATCCAGAAGCACAGGCACTGTTGCCCACCGCTGAGGAGAAGTTCGTCAAGCGTATTTATCAGTCGGGCAAGATTTCGCCGAAGTCAGTGCCGCAGTTGCGTGTCTCGCCGTCTGACCTGACGACGCAGCAGATCGATCCGCAGGAAGGTTTTGTGCTGTCGCGTATCAACGGGTCGTGGGACATCCAATCGATTCTCTCGATCTGTCCGTTTCGTGAGGCTGACTGCCTGCGGATGATCACGAAGCTGATGGAGCGGGGAATTGTTGAGGTGAAATAGCAGCGCTGAGTTCCGGAGCAGTGTTTTGTTTGCGTCTTTGCGCCTTCGCTTGATTATCTGCTCTGATAACAAAAAACCTGCGCGACACCGGATGCGCAAGGTTGCGCCAACGCGAAAGTGGACGCTCCTTCACGATTTCGAATCCCGTAAGACTAAACATCCTGCGCCAACCCTGTTCCTCCTGAAACGTGCACGGTCCAGTGCGTCCACGCCACTGTCGATCGTGTGTCCAGCAAACAACGCGGTCCCACCACATCGACGGCATGTCTTCGTAAATAATCGCGAGACCACCAGCGCGTAACACACGGCTCACTTCGTTGAGCACGAGTCGCGGATCTTGTGCGTGATGCAGCACATAGCAGAGCAGTACAGCGTCGAAGCTCTCGTCTTTGACCGGAAAATGGCGACCATCGTAAGGCAGATACTTGATGCGCGCGGCGGTGTCGCTGCCCACGTCGAGTCCAACCACTGTGGTTCCCAGCAGTCCCTGTAGATGATGAGCGATGAAGCCATTGCCGCAGCCGACGTCGAGCACGTTCGCTCGGGGCGGGAGCACACTGGCGACTTCAAGCGCCATGTCATATGCTCGACCCACCTTGCGGCGTCGTCGCATGCGCTTGAAGCGCCGTTTGATGGTTGTAGTCAAACTCATCACTAACGGCGCTCAGTGCAACCACGGTGCCTCGAAAAATTCTGTAAATCGTGCCGAAATACGCGGGTGCAGGAAATATACGTCGCCAAGAACTTCCGACAACTGACGTCTGTGTTTTCAGTAAATCTGTGGCAAAATCCTATTCATGACGACAATACTGATGACTGCATTATTACTGACTCAAACTCTGCCGGCGGGATACTGGCCGCTCGAAAAGAGCCAGCCGCTCATCGAAAAGACGCAGACGATCCGCTTAGCGGGCGATCTGTCGAAGCTCTCTGAAGGCGAGCGAAAGGCGGTCGCGAAGTTGATCGAGACCGGCCGGATCTTTCAGAAGCTTTACGAGGAGCAACGGCACATTGAGGCGCTCTCGTCATATCGCGCGCTCGAACAGCTCGATAAGCAAACCGGCTCGACTCTCGCCACCCAAAATCTTCTGACGCTCTATCGTTTGTTTCAGGGACCAGTCGCGACCACTCTCGAAAACAAACGCGAAGCCTTTCTGCCGATCGAGGCGACGAAGCCAGGTAAGAACGTCTACCCGTGGGGAATCACCAAAGAGCAGATCGAACAGGCGCTCGCACTACCTACCGGCCAGGCTGACAAACGCGAGAAAGTGATGGACCTGCGAACCGTAGTTCGTGCGCTCAGTGCGAAGAACCTGCAGGCCGACATCGCCACGCTCAACAAGTATCCAGCGTTGGAAACGCTGCATCCGGGCCTGCTCGCGGAGTTGCGACGGCTGTCAGCTGATCCGCGACGTATCACGTCGCCCAATCAGCAAGGAAATGACATTTACGCCGTCCCGTACGCAGTCGCGTACGCAGACGATCTGATGAAGGCCCACGGTCTCTTGCGCGAAGCGGCTGATGCGGTTGCAAAAGACGACGAGGAGTTTGCGCGTTACCTGCGGAACCGCGCACGCGATCTACTTTCAAACGACTACGAGTCGGGCGATGCGAGCTGGGTCACGGGACGTTTCAAAAACCTCAATGCGCAGATCGGATCGTACGAGACGTACGACGATGAGTTGTATGGCGTGAAGACTTTCTTTTCGTTCTGCCTGATGCTGACACGTCAGGCGGAGACGACGGCGCTACGCCAGGCAATGAAAGGGTTGCAGGCGCTCGAAGATTCGCTTCCGTACAAAAACCACAAGAAGGTGCGAGAAGATATTCCCGTAGGCGTTTATGACGTCATCGCGGACTTTGGCCAGTCGCGAGGTGGAAACACTGCCACCATTCTTCCAAACGAGAGTTACGTGGCGCGTCGTTACGGCCGCACGATCCTGTTGCGCACGAACATCATGCGCGATCCGAGTATCTTCGAAGGCACGTCGAAAACACTCGCGGCGGCAATCGGGGAGCAGCAGGCGAAGGAGCTGACGCCGGACGGTAATTTCTATCGCACGTTGTGGCACGAAGTGGGTCATTACCTCGGTGTCGATCGGACGCGTGATGGTCGTGAGCTCGACGAAGCGTTGCAGGATAATGCAAACGCGATGGAAGAAATGAAGGCAGACCTGGTGTCGTTGTTTGTAGCTCAGGCGCTGCACAAGCAGGGTTATTACAGTGATGCCCAGTTGCGCAGTGTTTATGCCGGCGGGATCCTGCGTGTGTTGCAGAACAATCGCCCGCGGCGTGATCAGCCTTATCAAACGATGCAGTTGATGCAGTGGAACTTCTATCTCGAGAACGGGTTACTGAGTTTCGATCCGGCGACGAAGTTGATGCGCGTCCACTACGAGAAGTATCACGACGTGGTGGGGAAGATGCTTGAAAAGACGCTTGCTGTTCAGTACGAAGGCGATAAGGCGGCGTCCGATCAGTTCATCGATCAATATACGAAGTGGGACGACAACCTGCACGGAGTGATCGCCGCAAACATCCGGGCCCAGCAGCGCTACCGGTACAGGCTATTCAAGTACGCCGCCCTCGGTGAATAAAACTCTGCGTTCTACCGGCGTGACTCGAGGTTACCCCTGATAGCTTGCTGCGCGATATCGAGGTAAGCCCTGAGGCGCACCTCAGGCAGCCGGAGCCTATCTGACGCTGCCCTCGCACGATCAAAATTTACGAGTGCGAGCGTACCCAGCGTATTCGTGACTCGCATCGCGGCCTGGGCCACACTGTTCCCGTTCTGTAAATCCAACTCTTCGTCTTCGTAAAAATCCGAGCCGAAGCCTTCGAGCGTGCGCGCTGCCACGCACAGGTCATTAACCTGCTCGATCAACGGATCTAGAATCTCAAACGATCGCTTCGCATCATACTTTCCAAACGCCCGCGCAATCTCAATCAACGCAATCATCTGGTCCTGATCCTGCGCTTGCGGCGAAGAACTCAACAAGCTTTTTGCCTGCTCGAGAAGATTGATGGCATTCGCACGCTTCTGTCCGGGCCCAATCTGCATTGCGATCTGCGCCACCAGCGTTGCCCGTTCCCTCGGGGTGCGAAAGCCACCGATGATCCGCAGTGCCTCCTCGACCTTGCCTTTGCCGGAGGCATTGTGGATTTCCTGCTGGTCTAAGTTCGAAAGCGCCTGTTGTCGCTGGTACGGAGTAGAGACACGTTCGTTGACGATCTGTCTGGCTCGCGCTATGTTGCCGTTGTTCGCTTCACGACCGGCGAGCTGCACGTAAAGCTGTTCGCGTTGTTCCAGTGGTGCTTTTCCGATCCTCTCGAGTGCTTCATCGGTCGAAGTGTTAGCAAGCGCATTCTGAAGTTCGTAATTGCCGGGCACCTGTTGGTTCGATATCTCCGCCAGCCTTTTTTGCACAGCCGTCGCGCCGCCACTGACAAATTGGTCCAAATCTGGTCCAATCTGCTGCAATCCATTCAGCAGGTTCCAGGCAGCGTCTCGTTCGGGGTTGTGGGACGTCGAGTTCGAATAAGACATCGCGTCGTTATATGCCTTCTGAAGCAACTCTCGAAACTGTGACTCAGACAAGAGCGTCAGGCGCGTTAGTTTGATATTTTCCTCACTGGGTTGCCATTTCAAGGGGGCACGTCCAAAGCGCAGCAAACCCATTGCGAGGCTGGCGGCGTCGTGGTTTGAGAGCAACTTCTCGTTGAGAAGTTTGCTTGCGATCTCGGTAGTGAGCTCGGCAGCCAATTCAGGGTTCTGTCGCCTTAGTTGCGTAACTACAGTCATCAAACTGCTTGTGGCCCGCTTTTTTAGAACCTGTTTTGCAATTTGAAATGCGCGATGGGCGTCGTTGCGCGCGATCCGGTTAGCAACCGAGAGCTCCAGCATGCTCTCCTGTACGCCCTGTTCACGTCGATCGCCGTAAGGATTCGGCGGCGGTACGGTTGAATAAAGAAAATTGAGTGCTGCGTCGGGATCGCGTTCCGAAAGTACGTTTAAAATCTCGAAACGTAGTTGCGAGATCGCCTGAAACTGCTGTGAATACTCGGGAGTGCTGCCATCAACGGACGCGATAAATTCTTTCACGCCCGTTGCTGCGTCAGCGATATATCTTGCCGCGCGCTTGTCGTCAGAGTCCCACAAAAATTGTGCGGTATGGAGTTGAGCTCGAATCCTCGTAAACGGCGATTTGATCTGCGGGATTATTCCTTCAATCTCCGACACCAACGCGAGGGCTTTTGCTACTACAACTTCCTGGTTTTTGCCTGCCTTAATTTCCTGCTCGTTGGCCTGGCGCTGCTCAAGAAGTTTGATTTGATAACGGCCCGTCACGGCATCATGTGGATCGAGTGGGCTGACGGTTATGCGGTAACCTCCGGCGGCGATGCCGACGAAGGAAACATGTTCGGGCCCATCCGGTCCGTTTGGTGAATCGTACTCGCCGAGACTTTTGCCCGCCGGAGAAAAGACTTTGACAATTACGTCGATACCACGCTGCTCAACGACCAGTTGAATGAAGTTGTTAGCTTCAAGCGTGATTGTGAACTCGTGGGCAGAACCCGGTGCGAGCGTGCGTTCAATGGGCGTGCCGAGTTGCAGCGTGTTTGGGCTCTGAGCGTTGGCCGTAAGGAAGTGACAAGCAACGAGGGGAAGAAGGAGCGCCCGCAGTTTGTGCATTTGAGATTCTCCTGATTTTCGGAGTTAAGACGCGCGAGACGGGCAAAGAGTTCCCCGAAGAAGGGCCACAAAAGCACAAAAGCACAAAAAGAATTAGTACGCAGTTCAGAGTTCACGCATTAGCCTGTTCAACCGAAACACGGTCTAAAGGCTGAACTCTGAATTCTTTTTGTGCTTTTTGTGGCTACTTTCCGAAAGCGTTGCTGCCGAGAAAGTTTTCCTTGAGATACGCCACGGTGTCGTGCAGCGTTTCGCCCGGATCACGTGGCTTGAACCCGAGCTCGCGTGTGGCTTTGGCGCAGTTCAAATACCAGTAATGCTGGGCCATCTCGATCGCGCCCGGCTCGACGGGCGAAGCCATGTCCCACTGTTTGAAAAGCGAATCGACGAGGTTTGCGCCAGTGATCGCGAGACGCGACGGCAGAGCGATCCACGGCGCGGAGACTTTTGTAAGGCGTTCCAGCCGGCCAAAGAATTTCGAGAAGGTCCAGTTTGCAGACCCGAGCAGGTAGCGTTCGCCGTGTCGTCCTTTCTTCATCGCAACCCGAAACGTCCGCGCCGCGTCGCGTGCGTCAACAAAACTCACGCCACCCGTCGGCACAGCACCAATCTTGCGCGCCATGAAATCGAGAATGACTTTGGTGGAGCTGAGACGATCGTCTCCCGGCCCGAGCAGCAGGCTTGGATTCATGATCACAAGCCGCAAACCTTTGCCCTGGAAACGTTCGAGCGCCGCCATCTCCTGGTACGCTTTGCTAGCGTAGTACGGCCAGCGCGAAATGATGTCGAGAGGGACCGGGTACGTCTCGTCGGGAATGAACTCGCCGTCTTTCGTGACGGCGATCGTTCCGCTGGTTGAGGCGAGAACGATCGTTTTAACGCCCGCTGTCTTCGCTGCGTCGCAGAGCAGTCGCGTGCCTTCGACGTGAATGTCGTACATCTCACGCGCATCTTCGCGCTCGCGCGAGACTTTCCCGGCGAGGTGATAGATTTCGCTGATGCCTTCGACTGCGCGTTTATTGTCTTCGGCATTCGTGATGGAGCCCGCAAAGGTCTCGACGCCGAGATCGACGAGCCAGTCAGGAATCGAAGTCGCCATGACGCGTACGTCTTTGGCGCCTTCTTCAATCATCTGACGAACGAGATGTGAGCCGAGGAAGCCTGTACCGCCAGTGATCAGCGTGACCGCACGCTGGCGCTTCTCGATCGCGGCTCGTCGCTTGGTCCCGGTCGGGACCGGAGTCATTCGCGCTGTGCGTTTGCTGGGCGTCTTCGAGGGCATAGCAATTTAACCACAGATGATGATCCGCGGTTCCTAAACCGCGACTTCCTCGGTTATGAGCTCCTTCTTGCGCTCGCTCCTCCAAAGCTTTCGTAGACCCTTTGCGTCGAAAGGAGTGCGCGTTCGGTCGCGGAGGTTCACAACCTCATGACGGACGCGCGCGGCGATGAGCCGGTACGCCTCCGCTCGCGCCATGCCCTTGGTCATCTCCTCAAGCTCCTCTATCTCGAGGAAGCGGCCGATGCGTGCACCGACGTCGCGGCTCTTGATGATCGTCGTGCCCTTCGGCATGGCTTCATACGTACCATCGAGATAAATCGGCAAAATACCGACGCGCGCATGTAACGCGAGATATCCGACCACCGGTTTGAAGTCAGCCAGGATTCCCGTCATCGAGCGAGTGCCTTCAGGAAAGATGAGGGCGTTGTAACCACGATCGAGAAACGACTTCGCATGACGCAGCGACTGCCGCAGGGAACCAGTCCGCTCCATCGGCACAAGGTTCGTAAAGTTTTCCATCACCGCGCGTTTGTATTTCGTATCGAAGAAATAATCAGCAGCGGCAAGCGCGACGAGATCTTTTCCATATTCATCGAGGGCCATCTTCGTGAGGCCCATGTCGAGGTGCGAACAGTGGTTAGCAGCGACGAGAAAGTTTGTGTGCGGCGGAATGTTTGAACGTCCTTCGTAATTTGTGCGCAGAAACTGATCGTAGAGAAACTGCTGGAGGAAGTCGGCAGCCTTGTTCCCTGCTGTTTTTACAAACGAAGGCACGTGAATCTCGTCGTCTTTCTTGCGATCGTCAACACGCGTCTCCTGTTTCGACGCAGCGCCGGGCTGACGGCTCACCACCGTCAACAGCTCACGCACATCCTGGATCTCGTTAAAACGTTCAGGCGCCGAGATGGACCCACCGGCATTCTCGATTGCCGTCGCGAGCTCGACGAACATCAAACTGTCAAAACCAAGATCACTCAGTCTCGTATCAGTTGAGACTTCCGCACGCGGCCGATTCGCGACATTCGCTACGAGTCCCAACAGCCAGAACGAATCAGCATTCGCGCTCTCCTTCGCAGTACGCCGGCCGGACTTCTGGCTCTCCTCCATCGACTCCATGATCTGGAGCACTTCACGCCGTTTCACTTTGCGCGTGGCGGTGCGCGGCAGCTCGATGTCCGTGAAGTGCAGCACTTTCACGCGTTTGAAGTAAGGCAGGGAAGCGGAGACTTCGCGAAAGTGCTCTTCAACGAGGCGATGCAGCGCAGCGCGCGAGAGGGAAATGTCGTATTCATCGTCAGCTACGACGAGACACGCCACTTTCTCACCGATGCCGTCAGGCAAACCGACGATGCTCAGCTCCTTGACGTAAGGCGAGTTTGCGTAAATCTCCTCGAGCTCGTCGGGATAGACGTTCTTGCCGTTTGTATCGACGATGATCTCTTTCGAACGACCGACGAGATACAAATTGCCTTCCTCGTCAACGCGACCGAGATCGCCAGTGTAGAGCCAGCGATCGACGAGCGTTTGGCGTGTCGCCTGCTCGTCTTCGTAGTAACCCAGCATCACGTTTGGACCACGAGCAATCACTTCGCCAACGCCGCTCGCGTCGGGTTCCGCGATTCGAACTTCAACGCCAGGCAGAGGCTTGCCAACAGTTCCCGAGAGCAATCGATTCTCCGGGCGTGTGACAGTCAGCACCGGCGAAGCTTCAGTCAAGCCGTAGCCTTCGAGAATCGTAAAGCCGAGACCGTGGAAGTCGCGTTGAATCTTCTCACTCAAAGCCGACCCGCCGCTGATGAAATAGCGAATGCGTCCGCCGAGCCCTTCGTGAATTGGGTAGAACAACACTTGTCCGAAGTTGAGCGGTGTCTTATCGCGCAGCCATGCATTGGCCCACATAAGATTGTCGGCAGCTTTGCCAATCCAGTCGCTGCGCTCGTAAAAACGGTTCTTGATGCGACGGTGCAGCAGCTCCCACAACGCCGGAACGCCGACCATGCCTGTGACGTGACCGTTTTTGATCGCGCGTGCGAGAGCGTCGCTCGTGAGCTCGGGCAGATAAGTGATCTGTGCGCCGCGACTCAACGGGGTCAGAAAACCGGTTGAGAACTCAAACGTGTGATGTAGCGGCAACACTGACAAGACGCCGTCGCGCGTCGTCATATCGAAAACTGACGACAACATTGACACCATGCTCGTCAGGTTGCGATGCGAAAGCATCACGCCCTTGGGTTGTCCTGTCGTGCCTGACGTAAAGATGAGTGAAGCAACGCTTTGCGCGTGCGCGCGTTGCGGTAGCAGGGCGATGCGTTCGTCTTCAGTCTGCTCGTCAGGTAGCGCGAATACTTCGTCGTAGGTCCAAAGACGAGTCAGTCCCTGTTCGCGAAGCAGTTCCTGCAGATCCGGATGCTCGTCGATGGCGCCCTGGCTACAGATCATGCCGGCGGCGTTTCCGGCGCGTGCGAAGTTGAGAATCTCGGCGGTAGAGCTTTCGGGATCGCAGGGAATACAGGTGGCGCCGGCCTTCAGCACGCCGAAGTAACTCATGCCCCACTCAGGCGCGTTGCTGCTAACGAGCATCACCCGATCGCCCGGCTTGATGCCTTCGCTGGCGAGAAATCCGGCCACTCGCGTCGCCAGCTCGCGCAGATCCGCGTAGGTGTACTGCTCCTTGCGTCCATCGCGCTCAATGCGCATCGCCACTCTCGTCGCGTGACGCTTCGTCGAAGTCTCAAACAGCTCGAGCAGATCGCGATACGTGTAGACGCGTTTCGGCTGCGCGCGCATTTCGTCTTCAAGTGTCGGAAACACCCACTTCGTGAGACCGGGCAGGTGAATGTTGAGCCAGTAGTCGTACCAGTCAAACTGTTCCGGATTCCACGTCAGAAGCGATCGTTCGTCTTCGGTGATGCGATCAAAGAGCGAGCGCACGTTGTCGGAGCGAAACACGTAAGCGTTCTCGACAGTGAACGGCCGAAACATGTCGAACGCTTCACTCGTTTCGCGCGTGAGCTCCTCCACGCGCTCGACGCTGCCCTTTACGCGATCGATGACCTCGCCCACGCGACCACCGCCCCAGCGTGGCCGAACATGGTCGAGTAAAGACGTCGCCTTCTTCGCCGCCGCATTGAACATCGGCACCGAGGTGTTTTCGAATTTCGACACGGTGACGTGCCGCGGTTCCATCCGCGCTGCAATCCGATTCAAAATCTTTACGCCGTCAGCCTTCTCTTCGAAGTGCCTTCGCTTATCGAGTCCGCACAGGCCAATGATCCGCTCCATGTTGTTGGCATTGGCATCACCGGTTGCGGCCTGAAAAACCAGTCGCGGCTCTTCGACGCACGCCTGCGCCGAAACCGCGAGCATCACCGACGCCACCTGGTCCACAGGCGTGATATCAAGAATCAGTTTCGGGTCTGCCGGAATCTGTGTCTGACCCTTGCGGATCAGGAAAATGATAGGCGCCGTGGTTGTGAAGCCCTCGTTCCAGCCCGGAAACGGGTACGACATTGCAGATTCGACGATACTCGGTCGAACAATGCTGCGGACCATTCCTGTTTCAGCGGCGACGAGCTGCTCGCCGAGTGATTTGGTGTAGGTGTAGATGTTGGGCCAACCCCAGTATGCGGCGCGTTCCACGCCGAGATCGGTCAGGCGCGTGCGCGTCCAAACTTTTCGCTCGCGAGCGACGGCGAGCCCGAGTGCGTCAGGGTCGTCAACATCACGTCCTTCTTCGTTGAGTCGCTTGCGTGCGAGTTCGCGAAATCGCGCCGTCATCATGGCGTCGCGCGCTTCGTCTCTGACGCGATCGGCGAGCTTCGCGCAGTCGGCGATCTCCTGGTCCACTGAAAACTGTACGCCTTGCATCTCCGGTTCGTGACGGCGCGGGAAGTAGCCGATAACCGGATCGCTTTCCCAAACGGCGCCCGAACGATTGCCTGCCACGAAACACGTCGAAACATGGACCAGCGTCGGGCGTTTCATACGACGCGCGAAAGCGATGACGTTCTGTGTGCCTACGACATTTGTGCGGAGGCCGCTTTCGAGAGTCGGATTGAAAGTTACATTACCGGCGGAGTTGATGATGACATCGATGTCATCCGCGATCGCCTGGGCTTCTTCTTCGCTGTAGCCAAAGTTTGGTTCGGCGATATCACCGCCTTTGACCACGACCTTATCGTTTACAAAACCTTCGAGGGCGTTGCCGTAACATTCGCGCAGCGGATCGAAAGGCGGCGCGGTGATGATGTTGTTCCAGAAACGGCTTTCCGATTCCTCCTGCGAACGCGCGCGCACGGTGAGATAGATCTTGCCCACGTTGGGGAAGCGGCGCAGCAGCATGCTCAGAGTCACCTTGCCGAGAAACCCCGTGCTTCCAATCAGGAAGATCTTCCGGTCCTTGTAAATTTCAGTTGGAGATAATTTCATCCGTTTAATCCGCCGCTAAGACTTATTCCATATCAGCAATGCCGATCATCGGCTGATGTAACATCGTGATCTCAGCTGAGTTGCCCATGTAGCTCCGCGCCATCGCAATCGCCTCAGTCAAATTGTCTGCCCGCTCCCAACCGAGCATTGCCGGCACGTGCGCATTCTCGGCGCCCGCAGCGATCACACGCCCAACGTGCTGCCGCCCATTCTCACCCCAGTACCACATAAAGAACGGGTGTGCGCCGTGATACGCATTTCCGCGCCGGTACATCTCGACATAACTCGGATTATTCGCAAACTCGCGCTCGTATTTCTCACGCAACGTGAACGCATCGCGCGTCTCCGGCAGCAGGCGATTGAAAAATTCTATGTAGCTTGGATGAAACTGATGATCGAAATCGTCGTAGCAGGGATGATGCAGGATCAGCACGCCGCCTTTTTTCAGCAGCGGCTTGTTGCGGTAGAAGTTGAAGTGATAGCCAAGCGCCATCACCTGGACCAGCAGCGGGTTCAGTATCGAGTAGACGTTGTACGGCGAGATATCGGGAATACCAGTGATTAAAATGTCGCACTGGCCGCGAACCGGAATCGCATACTGCTCGAAACCCTTAGCGACAATCTTTTCGTGAACGAGCTCGGTCTTTCCCGCGTGACACGCTGTCATCTCGTACTGCGCGGGCCGCGAGTGCAGCAGCTTCCGGCGCGCAGCACGCGGCAACTTGCTCATCGTGTAGCGCATGGCCTCGAACTTCATGCGATCGAAGGCGCTGAAATCGTCTTCGTTGCGCAGCAGGAAATCCATGTCCGCGCCGTACATGCGATTGTTTATGGCGGTTTCGATGTGAAAGACGTTCAGGTGCTCATCGACGATCTTTCCGAGTCGCGTGACTTTGTGGTTCAACTCAGAACGCGCCGGATCCATGTAACTATCCGACTCGCGAATCGTTTGCGGATCATGATGCGCGCGCAGCGACTCGTAATCGCAAAGCCCGACAGCCACCGACTTGTGACCACCGTCCATCGGGACGAAATTGATGTTGACGTAAATCAGCAAGTCGCTTTCAGCGCAGCGACGATTGAGGACGAGCGGCTCTTTGTGGCGCGTTTCACCGATCTTGATTAAGCCGTCGGCCCACTCCGCGTCGTGGTTGTAATAACGATCCGGGTAATACTCGGAAAAGATTTTCGGCCCCACCATTCGCTTCATTTCCCACTCGGTCATCTTCCGGTGCAGCGAATTGGCGATGATGATGTGGACGTCGTCAACGCCGTGACCGGCGAGCATATCGAGCACGATCTCGAGGATCGTCTGGCGAATGTCGGGAGTTGCCATGGGTGGCAACGGCAAGCTGATGTCGTCGACGGCTACGGTGACGCGCATCCCCGGTTCGAGTTGTGCAAACAACGGATCGCAGCCCAGCGGATGATTGAGTGCATAACGGATCGCAGCCTCGCGGTTCGGCAGACCTTTGATCGAGGGATTCGGGTAGAGAACACGCGTGCCGATGGGCAAGTCTTCAAGAATGAAGTCTTCGCCGGACGGCATGATACGCGGCGCGCTGTCGCGATCGATGTAGATTACGGACTCGTGTGTTTTGCGTCGGAGTTGAAGCGCCATAAATTTCAGTCGCGGATTATTTAAGGTTTAGTATCGGCCAGTCGTGATGCAGCGCTGTCTGCCGCAACCTCATGTCCGGATTGATCACGGCCGGGTGGCCCACAATCGACAGCATCGGCAAGTCGCTCATGCTGTCGGTATAAGCGTAAGAGTCGCTCAGGCTGATGCCTTCGCGCTCGGCGTAAGTTCGAATCCATGAGGCCTTCGTGGCCGCAGCCATCACGGGCGGCAGAAGACGTCCGGTTGCCACGCCGTTCACGAACTCGAGCCGGTTCGTGACGTATTCCGTTATTCCCAGATGCTCCATAAGGGGCTTAACGGACAGGTCGAGCGCGCCCGTTATCACCACTTGTCTCAGTCCGAGATTCCTCGACTTATCGATCAGCTCATAGGTTCCGGGAAAGACGGCCGGCTTGATCACTTCCACGAACAGCTCGTGCGCAAAGTAGCGGAGCCGGTCCTCCGACTGCCCTTTGTAGCGCTTGAAATACAGGTCATTAAAAACTTTTCGGCTATACTGGTCCGTCACTGCGAAGACAGGCAGGCTCAGAAACGTCGCCGCGCTTTTCTTAAAACTGTCCAACAACCCCTGCTGGCGGCGTGCGTAAAACGAGAGGGTATGCACGAGGTTCGTGCTTACTAAAGTCCCCTCAAGATCGTAAAATGCGGCCCCTGCCAAGCTCTCCTCCGGCGAATTTTGTGGTCTTGCGGTGCACCCAGCTTCCGAATGGGAAGCCACTATAACCCATTCGACTCGTTTTGGATAACTGTAAGCAAAAGTATTACACACTGTATAGCGACACTAGACAATCAGAGGTCAGTTGATGATAATTCTGAGCAAAAACCGTGAAATTTGGCGATGTGCTTTGGTCGCCTTGGCGCTATTTTCAGTTGTTTTAGGAGGACTGTCCTGTAATAACAGCCTTCCGGAGAGCGCGACGAGCACCGGCAGCTCGGACGCAAAGGCGGCAGTTGAAAAACTCGCCGAAGCAGAACCGCTTTATGAGGGTCGCGAGGACATGGCCAAGGCTCGTCTGGCGGTGGCGACCCTTCGACAGGCTCACGCCGCGGACTACGGCAACTATGAGGCGGCCTGGAAACTCGCGCGCGCCGCGTTTTATGTTGGTGATCGAACGGATAACGATACGGAACGCGAGAACATGTTTCGCGAGGGAACGGACGCGGGCAAAGCTGCCGTCCAGTTACAGCCCGGCAAGCCCGACGGCCATTTCTGGCTCGGCGCAAATTACGGCGGCGCCGCTGCGCACAGCACGCTTTCAAACTTTTCAAGTTTTCAGGACATTAAGAGCGCGATGGAAACGGTATTGAAGCTGGACGAGAGTTACCAGGGATACAGTGCGTACCTCGGGTTGGGACGGCTTTATCTTCAGGCTCCAAAACTGCTCGGAGGGGATCCCGCGAAGGCGATTGAGTACCTTCAAAAGGGAATCAAACTAAATCCGAACCACACGCTTATGCGGTATCACCTGGCGGAGGCGTACGAGGAAACAGAGCGAAATGGTGAGGCGAAGAAGCAGATCGAAACGCTGATGTCCGTCACTCCCGATCCGAAGTACATTGCGGAGCACAAACAGGCCGTCGAGAACGCGAAAAAGTTAATGGAAAAACTCCAGTAAAGCCGTGATTACGGTCTGGCTTTCTGGCGGATCTCCTCGAGCGTCCGTTTATGCTGTTCGAGTTTCTGCCCGGCTTCGCCGAGCTTCCCCTGCGAAGTCAGTCGTTGATAGTCCTCAAATTCCTGGATCGCCCTGGTGATCAGCTGCTGTAGATCCTGCGCGGGCATTGCAGTCGGCGTGAGCTGTTGAGACCCGGGAGTCGTAGTGGTTTGCTGTGGAGGCGGGGCTTGCGCCGCTTCACCAAACAAACTGTTCATCGCCTCATTAAAGGTCTGTCCATACCCGAGTTTCTCCTGAGTAGCCAGTACCACGAGACGCAGCTCCGGCATCGGACTGCGTTCTGCCTGCAAGTACACTGGCTCAACAAACATGAGGGAGCGCCCGAGTGGTATCACTAACAAGTGTCCCCGAATAACACGTGAGCCCTGCTGGTTCCAAAGGCTGAACTGTGCGGATAGCTGCGCGTTTTGATCGATACGTGCTTCGATCTGCACTGGTCCATCGATGAGCCGCGA
Source organism: Pyrinomonadaceae bacterium (assembly GCA_036745095.1). Taxonomy (GTDB): domain Bacteria; phylum Acidobacteriota; class Blastocatellia; order Pyrinomonadales; family Pyrinomonadaceae; genus PSRF01. Next base: position 13,632 of record DAIOGT010000013.1, on the reverse strand, counting down.
TTTCGGGAAGTTGTAAGCGACAAGCTTGCCGTAGTTCTCACCGTCGCTGCGGCCGGCCATCCAGCCAATCATGTTGTTCCGGTTTGCAGGCGTAAAAGGCAGTATGAGCACAAACTCATTCTTCACTTCCTCTCCCGGCAACTGCATCATCACGTAATAAGGATCAATTTGCTCACTCTGTTTTTTGCCGTCAGAGCTGACCGTGATCTGCTGTGCGATGCTCCAGACGTCCTCACGCTGGAAAAATATCTTCGGGTTTTGGGTGTGATAGAGGCTGTAGACTTCGCCCTGAGCTCGCACGAGTGTTTCCGGATAACGAACGTGCGAGCGGAGATCGGCCGGCATCTGGCTCGAGTCGCGAAACAGGGTCGGGAAAATTCCCCGGTAAGCGTTGATGATCGGGTCCTGATTATCAAACACGTAGAAATGAGCCGTGCCGTTATACGCATCGATAACGACTTTCACGCTGTTGCGAATGTAATTGAGCGAGTTTCCGGCGACGTCGTGATGGATCGAGTAGGGAAAGTACTTTGATTCGGTGTAAGCGTCGATGATCCAGAAGAGCCGACCCTCATTCGAAACGACGACGTACGGGTCCTTGTCGTAGGTCAGAAATGGTGCGACGCCATTGACGATGTCGCGGATGTTTCGATTGATCAGCACGCGACTCTCGCTCGTCACATCATCAGAAAACGGCAGCTTCGAGAGATCGCCGATGGCCCAGGCGAGCAACATGCGACGCATACGATTTCCGATGCGAATGCCACCCGAACCCTGGTAAGTCGTGGTGGCGTTGGTGTCGCCTTGCGGGTAGTCAAACTCGTTCTGGTTTGTCTTTACGTAGACGTAGCGATTGGTGAGTTCGCCGAAATAGATCTCGGGGCGAGTGACCTTGATCTCGCCGGCAGTCGTTTCAACCGGCATGTTCGACAGAACGAACTGCGGCAAGCCTTCCGGCGTGAAGCCGTTCGCGCTATTCATCGTCACGCCATATCCGTGCGTGTAAATCAACCGTTCGTTGATCCAGTTTCGCGACGACGAGGGAAGCTTTAAATCGTTAATCTCGCGCGGCGCGACCATCATCTGGCGCGTGTGCCCGCCGGTAACGTAGCGATCGACGTCCACATCGAGAAAGTCGTAATACGTGCGAATGGCCTGAATCTGGCGCAGCGTGTCCTGCAAAGCGCGCCAGTCCCATAACCGGATATTCTCAAGGCTTTCGCGATTGTTTGGCAGGTCGAGTGCTGCCGTCGAGACTTCAGCATCGAACTCGCGCAGCTCGATCTGATCGAGACCAAAACCTCTGCGCGTCCATTCAATGTTGTAGCCGATGTAAGGTGACTCGCGGTCGAGTTCGTTTGGCTTGACGATAAAACTCTGAACGTATGACGGAACGAGCACGACGCCGATCACATACACGACAATTGGAAGCGCGAGAGCGACAAGCAGCAGGCTGAAACGGCGCACGGCGAACGCGTTAACAAGCAAAATAACCGCGGCGATGATCAGCGCAATGCAGACGATCAGCAGTGCCGGCAACGTGAAGCGAGCTTCCGTGTAAGTCACTCCGGAAAAGATCGGATGATCCTCCCAGAGGAAAGGAAAGCGCGAAAGATACGTGCGCCAGCTCACGACGAGAAGAAAAAGTGCGAGGGCACAACAGACGCCGCGAAACGCAGCACCAGACGACCACCGGACGGTTGGCTTGAGCACCGTTTGTGGCAGTCCCAGCACAGAATACGCGAGTGCCGCAAGCAGGATGATGAACGTTATACCGAATAACCAGGAGCTGAGCAGATCGTAAAGCGGCAGCGAGAAAAGATAGTAACCAAGCGACTTTCCGAAGATTGGATCGTAAACGTTCGTTGACGGCTGGTTCCAATATAGCGCGAACTGGCGCCAGTGCTCTTTGAGCTTCAAGCCGTAAACAAGTCCGACCAATGCCGCGATCATCCAGCCGAGCGGCCGGATGAATTTCGCAGGCGAAAACTGAAACGGCTGATTGTTGAGAATGATGGTGCGCTGTTCGAAAGCGTAGGCCCCGAACAGTCGTTGAAAGAGCAGAAAGGTCGCACTCAGCAATAACGCAGTCAGTATCGCAAAACCGAAGAAGAGCCCGAGCTTCAGTTTAAAGATGTACCAGTAGACGGACGAGTAACCCAGCGATTCGAACCAGAGGGCCGAGACGTAGATCGAAACGATTCGCGACAGCGAGAACAACAAGAGAATAGCCGCCGCGACAAGCCAGATTTTCCAACGCCGGCGCTTGGGTGGTCCAACGTCGATGATTTCGGGATTTCGTGCGTTTCTACTCACGTACGTATCTTGCCACAGATGAACACAGATTACACGGCTCGTGTATAATCGCGAGGATGCTGACGCCAGAAACAGTTCTACAGGGCCGGTATCGAATCGTGCGCCAGCTCGGGCAGGGCGGCATGGGCGCGGTCTACGAGGCAATCGACCAGCGCCTCGACACCACGGTCGCACTGAAAGAGACGCTGTTTGACGACGAACGCCTGCGTAAACAGTTCGAGCGCGAGGCGCGGTTGCTGGCTCGATTGCATCATCCAGCTTTGCCGCGCGTAAGCGACCATTTTTCCGAAGGCGACGGCCAGTTTCTCGTAATGCAGTTTATCCCCGGCGATGACCTGTCGGAGATGATGGCACGAAAACGCGGGCCTTTTCCAGTCAATCAGGTTTTGACGTGGGCGGATCAGTTGCTTGACGCTCTCGATTACTTGCACACACAGGATCCGCAGATTGTCCATCGCGATATCAAGCCGCAAAATCTGAAACTGACGTCACGCGGCCAGATCATTCTGCTCGACTTTGGCCTAGCGAAAGGTCAGGCCGGTGAGATCTCACGTGTAACCACAGCGGCAAGCATCTTTGGCTACACGCCAAACTACGCGCCCCTCGAACAGATTCAGGGTTTGGGAACAGATGCGCGCAGCGATCTCTATTCACTCGCCGCGACGCTCTATCACATGATGACGGGTGTGAAGCCGCCGGATGCATTGACTCGTGCCGCTGCGCTTGTGAATGCCCAACCGGATCCGTTGTTAAAGGCCAGTGAAGCTAACGCAGCGGTATCGCCTGATGTTGACGACGTGCTGGCGAAGGCGATGTCGCAAAACCGCGAACAGCGCTATGCAACTGCGGCCGAAATGCGCAGAGCCTTTCACGAGGCGGAGCAGGCGTCCACTGTAGTCAATCGCGGCGAGGCACAGACGGTTTTGTTTCCAGCACCGCCACCGAAGACCGTTGCGGTGCCGACACGGACACTGGCTGCTCAGCAGACCACGACGTCGACTGGCGAGACTACGGCGGTCCGTCCGCGAGTTGGTGGTCCAAGACGCATAATTCCGTTGGCGATATCGGCAGGGGTGTTGGTATTGGTCGCGTTCGGTGCGCTCGGCTTTTACGCGCTGAAGAGGAACAACGAACCGGAGGTGCAGGTCGCGTCTGAGAGTCCGACACCGATCGGTGGTCCAGCCGTTGAAACGGCGACTCCAGCACCGGAAGCGACTGCGTCAACCAAAGTTGATACCGAACAAGTTTCCGCGACGCCACAAAAGACTGAGAAGCCCACGCGTAACCAAGCAGCGAAGAAAACGCCCGCGCCCCAAAAGGAAGATGCGCCGGATGTGGATGTGGACGTTCAGGTTCACGAACCAGAGACGCCGGATGTGCCGGTGCCGCCCGATTTACAGAGACAGACTCGGCCGCGCAGGCCGTCGGTCAGAGTGGCGCCGGGAGGTGTCACGATTCGCACTCTGCCTGACGGTTCACGGATTTTCACGACGCCCGATGGAGGACGGTTTATGATCTCGAAGGACGGAACGCGGACCGTTCTGCGACCTCCGACGCGTCGTCCACCCGCACCCTCCCCAACACCATCACCTTAAAGTTTAGGTTCAGCCTTTAGGCTGTTTTTTTGAAGCAGCAAGCTAAAGCTTGAACTCTGAACCGCGTTGCTGATTTTGTGCTTTCTGCGTTTGGTGGCTAGTTTTAGGAGAAATGAAATGACGAAGACCACGCGTATAACGTTTCCGCTGCTCGCTCTATTGGCCTGTTTGGCGATGCTGAGTCCGGCTGGTGTCGCCGTACGTGCGAAGAACGAAAGATCCGTTCCGTCCAACATCCGGATCACTCCGCCGGCGCCAACGTTCGACGACAAAGAACGGGTCGCGGAATTGATGCAGCGACGTGAGCGCGTGGCCAAAAGCATCGGCCCGCAGTCGCTCCTTGTGCTCTTCAGCACGGAGCCGCGTGTCTACACAAACGACGTCGATTACCCTTATCGTCAGGAAAACAATCTCTTCTATCTCACTAACCTGAAGCAGAAAGGTGCGACGCTCGTACTGCTGCCGGGCAATCCGAAGGTACGCGAGATTCTTTTTATCCCGCGCCGCGATCCCGCCGCGGAGACGTGGACCGGCCACATGTATAGCGCGGAAGAAGCGCACCAGCTTTCCGGTGTCCGCGAGATCTGGCAGGCGAATGAGTTTGATCCGTTCATCAAATCGTTGCGCAATCGTCAGCCCTACAGGCCCAAACCCGAAAACATTTTCAAATCGGATCTGCCTCGCGACATGCCACTGACCAACGATCACGGCTTCGCGAGCCTCTTTGACGCCGCGGCTAAAGGCGAAGCCGGGTTGTTCATGCTCGTGCCCGGGCAAGGTGAAAGTCGTGAATACAGACCGGAGCAACGCTTCGCCTCCGACTGGTCCAGTACAGCGTCGGGCTACAGCATTAAAAACGCGTGGCCCATCTTCACGCAGATGCGACTCGTGAAGTCGCCGATGGAGCTTCGCATTCTCCAGCACGCGATCGATATCAGTATCGAAGCGCACGAGCGCGCCTGGGCTGCGGCCGGTGATGCGAAGTGGGAATATGAAGTCGATGCGGTGGTCGCTTACACGTTCAAACTCCGCAATGCTGACAACTGGGGCTATCCGGACATCGTCGGTTGTGGTCCAAACGCGACCACGCTTCACTACATCGAGTCGCAGGGACCGGTGAAGCAGGGTGACTTGCTGCTGATGGACGTGGGCGCCGAGTACGATCACTACACCGCCGACATCACCCGCACTTTCCCGGTCAACGGCAAGTTCACGCCCGCCCAGGCGTTGGTTTATCAGATCGTTTACGACGCGCAGGAAGCGGTTGCAAGAGCGACAAAGCCTGGCGCGACGTTGTCTGACGTGAGTCGCGCCGGAACCGAGGTGATAAAGGATGGGTTGCTGAAGCTCGGACTGATCACGGATCGCAATTCGATGCAGCACCGGATCTGGTTCATGCACGGCACGTCACACTGGCTCGGGATGAACGTTCACGATGTCGGCGGTGGATCGAAGTTTGTGCCGGGAGTCGTGTTTACGAACGAGCCGGGAATTTACGTGAGGCCGGAGGCTTTGGACCACAGGCCGTTTGGCTGGAAACAGGATGAGTGGGAGAAGTTCACTGCTGCGGTACGTCCCGCGTTTGAAAAGTACAAAGGCATTGGCGTGAGGATTGAGGATGACATGCTGGTCACGGCGGATGGCGTGCGCTGGATGAGCGAGGCGCTGCCGCGAAAGATCAACGAAATCGAGGACTTCATCGCTAAAGCGCGCCGCCCCTCGGAATAGCCACATAAAGCACAAAAGCACAAAAGAAAATAAAAATCATTTTTGTGCTTTTTGTGGTCTAAGTAATCTCTTGAGGAACCCTGAGAACCACCTCAGGGCTGTTCGAAAAAAACCGTGTTGCGGCGGTGGCTCACCCACCGCCGTCTTTGCTTCAGCACCCAAACTCGTGAAGAACTGCGTGGCCATCATCTTCGCAGTGCCTTGAATCATGCGCTGCCCCACGCTTGCAATCGTCCCGCCGACTTGCACATCACCCGTGTAGCTTACCTTCGTGCCAATGTCTGTTTGCTCGAGATCCAGATCGCCGGAACCCTTGAGAAATCCCGGCGCGCCCTTTCCGTCGACGACGATGCGAAGGTGTTCCGGCTCGCGCAAGTCTTCCAGACGCGCCGCGCCATTGAACACGCCCTTGATTGAGCCAACGCCCGCGCGGATGGTTGCCGCAAAGGTATTGTCACCAGTCTTTTCGAGTTTCTCACAACCCGGAATACATCGCTGCAAAACCTCCGGAGTGACGAGGCATTGATAGACGCGCTCCCGCGGTGCGTCGAGTTCGTGAGCACCTTCCACTTTCACTGGACACGAGCCTTCGCGGCTTGAATTCCGCGGCGGGTGTGCACTTGTGCGAGGTGACAGCGGTATTCGCTCGAAGCATACAAATCGGAGTTTGGATCGACACCGTCACAGACGTGAGCAACTGCGGCTGCGACGGCATTGTCATCGAGCTTTGTTCCCGTGAGCGCCGCTTCGACAGCTTGAGCGCGGTATGCTTTAACGCCGACACCCGTGACGCCGATACGTGCCGACTTGCACGACCCGTCGTCATTCAATTCAAGATTCACGGCGACTCCGACCACCGCGAAACCAGAAGCTGGATGTGGCACTTTTTGATAAGCGTGGCCGAAACGTCCAGCTGGCTTTCTGACACGAATCTCGCGGAGTATCTCACCCGGTTGCAGATCCGTCGTCAGCAGATCGACAAAGAAGTTTTCCGCTTTCAGGGTGCGCTCGCCATTTGGTCCAACAAGAACGAGATCGGCGTCAAGCGCGAGCACGGCAGCGGGCCAATCACCGGCCGGATCGGAATGCGCGATACTACCGCCGATCGTTCCTTTGTTTCGTACCTGAACGTCGCCAATACTCTTCGCACATTCAGGCAGAAGCGGGCAAATGCGCTCGAGCAGGTCCGACGATTCCAACTGGTAGTGCGTAGTCGTGGCGCCAATCAGGATGTGGTCGCCCTCTTCGCGGATGTAAGCGAGCGATTTGATGCGCGCGATATCGACAAGCAATTGCGGTTGCGCGAGACGCAGCTTCATCGCAGGGATCAAGCTGTGTCCACCCGCGAGGACTTTCGCACCATCGAGATCGCTTGCCAGCAGCGCGACTGCTTCGTCAAGCGTTGCCGGAGCTTTGTAGTCGAATTGTGCTGGAATCATTGTTTGCTCCTAGTGTCCGTTGATTATGCGCCACACGTTTTCAGGTTTGATCGGCATGTCGAGATGCTTCACTCCAAACGGCGCGAGTGCATCGACGATCGCGTTGACGATCGCCGGTGTGGCGCCGATTGTTCCCGCTTCGCCGACGCCTTTGACGCCGAGCGGGTTTACGGGCGACGGAGTCTCGGTTCGATCAAGCTCAAACTCAGGAATGTGCTTCGCGCGCGGTAGCGCGTAGTCCATGAGCGTTCCGGTGACGAGCTGTCCCTGCTCGTCGTAGACCACTTCCTCGTACATTGCTTGTCCGATCGACTGCACGATGCCGCCATGAACCTGACCGTCAACAAGCATCGGGTTGATTACGCGGCCGCAATCATCGACGGCGACGTAACGCAAAAACTCGATGTCGCCCGTGTCGCGATCGACTTCGACGACGGCGATGTGCGTGCCGAACGGGAACGTGAAGTTCTTTGGCTCGAAGAAGTAGGTCGCAGATAGCCCGGGCTCTGTGTCCGGCGGCAGGTCTTTCGCAACGTGCGCCGCGAGTGCGACTTCCTGGATCGTCAAACTCGACTTACCTTCCGTTTGCGGTTCGGGCAGAGCGCCTGCAGGTGCTTCGCCGACCGGCACGACCGGATCTGACGTTCCGGTTGTCGCTGCCGCTGCGGCGGCTTGCTCACGCGAGTATTTGCCGCCTTCGAATGAAACTCGTGAAGCATCCGCCTGAAGGATGTGAGTCGCGATTTTGTGTGCTTTCTCTTTCAGCTTTTGGATCGCGACAAAGACCGCGGTGCCGCCGACGGCCGTGGCCCGACTGCCAAACGTGCCGATGCCGTACTGCACGACGCCGGTGTCGCCGTGGATCACAGTCACATCGTTGAGGTTGACTCCGAGTTCATCGGCTGCGATCTGTGCGAACGACGTTTCCTGTCCCTGACCGTGCGGGGAGGCGCCGGTTAACACCGTTACTTTGCCGGTCGGTTCGATCCGAACCGTCGCACTTTCCCAACCACCCGCAGGCATCGCTTGTGATGGACCAAGCGCGCAGATCTCGACGTAGGTCGAGACACCGATACCGATCAATCGGCCTTCTTCGCGCGCTTTCTTCTGCTTTTCACGAAGGTCTGCGTAGCCGGCGATCTCCTGTGCTTTCTGCAACGCGGCTTCGTAATCGCCACTGTCGTAATCGAGCCCGGTTGCGGTGTGGAAAGGAAACTCGCTCGCGGCCGGGAAGTTCTTGCGACGCACTTCCACCGGATCGATTTTGAGATCGTCGGCAACGAGATCGAGCGCACGCTCTACTACGTAGGTTGCTTCAGGCCGTCCCGCGCCTCGATACGCGTCGGTCGCCATCTTGTTTGTGAAGCAGCCGACGATGTTCATCTGGATCGCGGGAATTTTGTAAGCGCCTGAAAGCATGAGGCCGGTCAACGTAGGAATCGCAGGCGTGAGCAGTTGATGATACGCGCCGAGGTCCGCGAAGACGCTGTAACGCAGACCCAGCAAGGTTCCGTCATTTTTGAACGCCACTTCGATATCGCCGACCTGACCACGTCCGTGAATCGTGGCCAGCATGTTCTCGCGCCGTGTTTCGATCCACTTGACGGGTTTGCCAAGCTGCACTGAAATCCAGCCGAGCAGCGCTTCTTCTCCGTACACGTTCAACTTCGATCCGAAACCGCCGCCCACCTCAGGAGTGATCACTCTCAATTTGTTTTCGGGAATGCCGATCATCAGCGCGACCTGAGTGCGCATGAGGTGCGGGATCTGAGTCGAAGACCAGAGCGTCAGCTCTTCTTCGCCCGGAAAATAACGGGCCAACACGCCGCGCGGTTCTATCGCGATGGGTGCGAGCCGATTGTGCAGGATGCGTTGTTTAACCGTACGATCCGCGGCAGCAAACGCGGCGTCGATGTCGCCCTCGCCGGAAGTGAGTTTGTAAGCGATATTGGTGCCGAACGCTTCGTGAATGACTGGACCACCGGCGGCTGCCTGTGCAACGTCTGTGACCGCCGGCAGATCTTCATAGTCGACCATTATGAGATCGACGGCGTCTCGTGCCGTGTAGCGATCGCTGGCTACAACCGCAGCGATGGGATGGCCCACGAAGTAGACCTTGTCCCTGGCCAGTACCCGATGATCCGGAACCTTCAACTCAGGCAAAGCACTTGCGCAAGGCACGGGGCCGATCTTTTCGGCAACATCCCCGCCGGTGTAGACAGCAACAACGCCGGGAGCAGCGAGTGCCGCTGAGGTGTCGACGCTATTAATCTTCGCGTGCGCGTACATTGAGCGAAGAAATGCGACGTGAAGCGTGCCGGGCAAGGCGATGTCATCGACATAGTGCGCGAGGCCGCGAATCAAACGCGGATCTTCTGTGCGCTTAACTCGTTTGCCAACGTAGTTGTCAGGCATGGCTTTCTCCTGTTAACAAGGATCTTTCCGTTAAAAATCCGCGTTCAGCTGTGGCCGGCTTTCTTCGCCGCGTATTGCACGGCTTCGATGATGTGCTGGTAGCCAGTGCAGCGACACAGATTGCCATCAAGCCCATGGCAGATCTCTTCTCTCGAAGGCGCCGCGTTTCTCTCGAGTAGCTGAGCCGCAGTCATGATCATACCCGGCGTGCAGTAGCCGCATTGCAATCCGTGTTTTTCCCAGAAACCTTCCTGGACGGGATGCAGTTCGCCGTTCTTTGCGAGTCCTTCGATCGTGGTGACGGTCGAGCCGTCGGCCTGCACGGCAAACACGGTGCACGATTTAACGGCCTGCCCGTCGAGCATCACGGTGCAAGCACCGCACAGCGATGTTTCGCAGCCGACGTGCGTTCCCGTCAGGTCCAAAACATCGCGCAGGTAATGAACGAGTAGCATGCGCGGCTCGACCTCATCGGTATGAGAGACACCGTTGACGTTGAGATTGATAGCCTTTTTCATGAGCTACCTCACTTTGTAATCTTAAGTTGTAGGAAGAATGTCTGAATCGAACTTCTAAGCCACTTTGGAGCGAAAGTCAATATGCTCAGACAGTGGCCTTGTGGATCCGCCGCTTCAAACGATGAATCGTGCGCCGCACGGTTTTGAGTTGTGCGTGATCGTGCGCCGCAATTGCTGCTTCGCGTTGCGTCTTCAACTGGCGAATCCGTGCTTTGATCGAAGCCTTGTCGATGCCGACGACGTCGTGGTGCTCGTGTTGAATGCCCAACGCTTTCGAGAGCGCCACCACGAGATGCTCTTTGTTCAGCTGGGTGTAGCCTTGAATAGCCTCATGCTCGATGCCTTTTGCTATCTCGCGTAGCTCTGCCAGTGTCTTGTGTCTCAGTTGTTCGAATGTCAACTCTGCCATTTGCAAGCTCCTATTCAGTGCTGTGTTTCTTCGTTAAAGATCTGGTTGAGATGATGCCGCAGGTGGTCCACGTAGTCGCGAATCAGGTATTCGAGCGTGGCCGGCTCGCTCTTGTCTACCAGGTTGAAGGCGATCTGGTCCAGCGTATGCCGCGCGCGGTGTTTAGTCAAAACATCTTCCGGTATGACTGAAGCGACGTGCAGCAGGTGCAGGTTGTATGCACTCCAGAGCTGGATCACGTCGGACCACGCTTCGTCTCGATACTTTTGCGAGTTGACCCAGTTATCCTGCTCATAACCCGGAAACTCGAGATCGTTAGTAAATTGGGCCCGCACAAACCGCTGGTGATTGTTCGCCGCCGAATCGATCAAATGACCTAGAACCTCGATCGGAGACCAGTCCTCAGGGGAGCTTTTATGCCGGCTTTGCTCTTCGGGAATGGCCCTCAACCGCGCGGTCGCGCTCGCGATTGTTTCGCGGAAGTCAGCCAAAAACTCTTCATATTTATTCGATGTGGACATGAAACGGGTCCGCCACAGAATACGCGATGAGAATGATGATCCCTTTGGACTGATGATAGCCCAGACAGGCCGATTCAGAAAACTTCGTTCATTAATTTCGACCCTCTCACTTAAATGTTGACTGTAATTACTTAAAGGGACTAGGCTCTCAAACGGTAGAGTAGACCTCGGAGGATATCTTAAATGAGAATCCCGTCCCCCAGCCTCGCCACTCTCCTCGCGTATTTCTTTTTCATGTTGCTCGTCGCCCCGAGCGCATCCGCGCAGGAGAGTCCGGCCCCCAAAGAGAACCAGATTTATCAACAGCTCAAAGCCTTTTCACTTTCCGAAAGTTCGGTGGAGGTAAAGGGCCTCGTGCTGAAACGAGTTCGGACGCAGATCACTCTCGACGGCACAATTTATCTGGGCCAACCGGTCAACGGCTTGATCACCGGCGCTGTATTCATCGGTGAAGGAAAGCTGGTGGCTGACACACCGGCTAACGATTTCGAGAGAGACAACGTAAAACGCCTGCTGGGAACCGACGTAGTCGAGTCGGATTTCAAAACTGCCGTTTTCAGATTCACCGACGACACTGCTTCGCAGTTCGGACCAACACCTGCCGGTGGAGGAGCGGCGAATGATCGAGCACAAAAACTCGCGCGTGAGATGGACGAGCGCATCTTGCGAGAGATTGGCGCGAATCTGCCTGCGCGGCTTGCTATCTCAATCCTCAACGCTGAGAAGCCGGGCTTTTTCTTTGCCGGTTTCGACGGAGGCAAACGTGGCCGATTTGAAATGGTCCTGGACCATCAGAATCGGATCCCGGTGGCCAACTTTCGCATCAACGCCGGCGAGAAGGGACTGCTCTGGGCTTATAACTCCTATATGTACCGTCCAGAAGTATGGCTGGCTTTCTATTCAAACGAAGATTATCAGCGTGGAGCGGTTCAATACTCCGATGCAAACGACCAAATCGACATCAAACGCTACCGCATGGACGTTGACTTGCGTGAGCACACGCAGCGACTCAGATTGAACGCACATATCGAAGCAGAACCAAAACAACCGAACGTCCGCGCCATTGCGTTTAGCGTGGGCGAAGATTTGGGTAAGTATGAAAATGAGCGTCTGAAAAAGCAGATGCGCGTCACTTCAGTCCGGAGGGGTGGCGTGGATCTGGCCGTTGTACAGGAAAATTGGGAATCAGGATTCACGGTTTTTCTGACAGAGGCGCTAAAGACACGCGAACCACTCGAGCTCGATCTGACGCTCGAAGGCGACTTTGTCCAGGACACTGACCTCGTAAACCACTGCTACTTTCCTCGTTCCACCACGAGCTGGTATCCGCGACATGGTTATCTTGACCGCGCCACGTTCGATCTCACTTTCCGGCATCCAAATAAACTTCACGTCGCCAGTGTCGGTGTTCGCATTAGCGAGAGCGCCGACCCGGACAACAGGGAAGTGCTGGTTTCGAAGTACGAAATGTCGCACCCGGTGTCATTCGTTACTTTCGCGCTGGGACCATTTGAGCGACATAACGGCTCCGTCAAGTTGACAAAGGGTGGCACGCAGACGCCACTCGAGTTCAATTCACTGCCGAGCGGCTACAGGGTGATTAGGGAAGATTTCTTTTTGGCGGAGCTCAACAATGCGGTCAAACACTTCAGCGCACTCTTCGGTGAGTACCCGTATCCCACCTTCGGAGCGGCCTACCACCCATTTCCTTTTGGGCAGGGCTTCGCCACGCTCTTGTTGATTCCACCGAGTGACCACCCGAAGAAGTACACGTACTACGCCTTAATTGCCCATGAAACTGCGCATCAATGGTGGGGCAATATCGTTGCCTGGCGCTCGTATCGTGACCAGTGGCTGAGCGAGGGCTTCGCTGAATACTCCGGGATCCTCTACACGGGTTTACGCGACAGCCCGGCAGCGAAAAATGATCTGCTCCAGGGTTTGCGCTCGTCGCTCAAAGATCCGCCCGTGACGACAACTGGTGTCGGTAAAGGGCGGCTGGTTGATGTTGGCCCAATCATACTGGGACACCGGCTCGCAACCAGCAAGACACTGGGCGCTTACGAAGCTCTCGTCTACAGCAAAGGCGCACTCGTGTTACGGATGCTCCACTTCCTGTTGAGCGATCAAGCAAATGGCAGCGGGGAACCCTTTTTCACGATGATGACGGACTTTGTCGAGCGTTACCGAAACAAGACCGCCTCCAGCGACGATTTCCGTAAGGTAGTCAATGAACACTTTGCCAGGACATCCCTTGCACGCGAATACGGTATGACGAACCTGAACTGGTTGTTCGTCCAGTCGGTTTATCAAACCGCGCTGCCGTCATACGAGCTGCAGTTCAAGGTGGAGGACCAGCCGGACAGGACAGTGCTCGTTTCGGGAACCATCACGCAGCAGAACGCGCCTGAAGATTGGCTGATGATCCTTCCGGTCAAGTATTCTTTTGAGGGCAATCAGGAGGCGCTGGGATCGGTATTAGCTCGAGGACCTTCGAATTCGTTTCAGGTCCGTTTACCGAAGCGGCCTAAGAAGGTCGAACTCGATCCGGATCGCTGGATAATGTCGGACAAGGTTTCGACCCGGGGCAATTGATTAAAGGCGGCTACCCGAAGAATCCTGTAATCCTCTTGTCCAAATTCGTCATCCAATCGGAACCGGATTTGGAGGTTCTTCGTTTTAGGTATCATG
>DAIOGT010000012.1:0-47645 GCA_036745095.1 Pyrinomonadaceae bacterium | reverse complement strand
TGGATATACCGCGAAGCAAGTGGCAGGCGCGTATGAAAAGCCGGTTGAGCATCACACGCCCTCCAACGAGTACATAAACGGAAAGGAAGTGGAAATGAAACGTCTATGGTTGGTTGTCGGAGTGCACCTAAAATCTGAGGTAGCGCATCAATGACATGACGCCGAGGATAAACTTGTCGCCCCAAATTGCAGCTGCTGTTCCGATACTCAGCACGAAGATGACGTTCAGAGGTAGGGATAAGCCGCCCCATACCGCGACCGCAGCCGCGAGAATAACGCCGAAGATAAATCTGAGGAGGATGGTCACAGCACTCACATTACAACATGTCACGACGGGCGCACACAACGAGGCTGTGGTCCTGGCGACCGGTGAGGAAGTCGAGGAGCGACGAAACGTGAGGACAAACGAAGTCAATGGCCTAAACTCGCCTCACCATCAACTACAGCCGGCGTGACCGCAGCTACACCGGATCTCTGTTTCAGTAACGGCCGCTGCGTTCTCACAATACGGACTGCAATACTCTTCGTCTCCCGGCGCCATGCACTCGCAAGGCCCGTGGGCGCATGTTTCTCTTTCTTCCGCGTTCATTGTTGTCTCCTTTATAAATGATTCCCTAGTCTCAGTTTGGGAAAGCCGAAAGTCTGTACCCTGACGAACAAACACCACGTCCCATCTGCGAAATCTCTTGACGAGTCGCTATCGTGATGTAAACAATGCATCACATGTTTGCAAGTTCGCGAAAATCATTGATGCGATCTAACGAAATGAAAAGCGTTGCACTCGTCATAGCCTTAAGCATCGCTACGTTCGCTAATGTTTCGTGTAACAGATTCGAGTCGGCATCAACGGTTGCGAGCACGAGTCAGCCAGCGGCGGCGATTCGCTACGTTGACGATACCGCAAACGTGATCGATGAACCTACGCGACAGGAGTTGGAGACCACTCTCGCGGCGTTGAAGGACCGTAAAAAGGTCGATTTTTCAGTTGTGACCGTCGCTAGCACCGGCAACACAACAGCTTTTGACTATTCCCTCCTTCTGGCTCGTGAACGCAAAAGCAACAGCAGCGACAAAACGGCGATTGCCGGTCTCCTGCTGCTCGTCGCAGTTGACGATCGTAACTGGCACATTCAAATCACTCGTAACCTCGAAGACGATCTAACGAAAGAGATCCTCACAAACCTGAGCGAGCCGATGAAGGATTTATTCCGCCAGAAACGTTACGGCGAAGGAGTCGTGAAATACGTCAACACCCTCATCGCGAAACTCGATCAGATTGAAGTTTTAGACGCGGAAGAGTAGCAGATCAAGTGAGAAGCATTCTCAACAAAACCGCTGAGGCAGCGTCACGCGGAAAATTCGAACTGTTCAAGACGACGTCGATCTACGATGGCACAGAGAGTTATGCAGAGCGGAGAGTCCAAAAGCTCAGACCGTTTCACTTTGGAGATCGAGGGAAGCATCCTGTCGCATGAGTCGTCGCAGCAGGAGCGGTGCGTCAAACATCTGCTCGAGCCCACGCACGATCGCATAACGCGGGTCGTCAGCGACGCGCACCGGCAGATTCGTTTCATCCCGCAAGTACTCGTCTAAACCACCAAACAGCGCGCCACCACCGGTGAGAATGATTCCTCGATCGTAAATATCACCTGCAACTTCAGGCGGAAGCTCTCCAAGAGTGACACTTATGCCCGCCACGATCTGGCGCACGACTTCCTGGGCCACCGGGTAGATCTCACCGGCACTGACCTCGATCGACCGCGGCATTCTCGTCAGCACGTCGCGACCGTTAATCGGAATCTCCTGCGCGAGATTTTCGGGAACAGTTGCGGAAGCGAGCTCGAGCTTGAGACGTTCCGCCGTCCTCGCACCGATAAGTAAACCGCGATGACGTCGAACGTGGTTCGCGATCGCAGCATCGATGTTTGAACTTCCGATTCGCTCCGCGCCGGCGCGAACGATTTTTCCACTTGCAACAATCGCGACATTCGTCGTGCCTCCGCCGATGTCCACCACTGCCGACGCGCGCGCATCGTCCGCGGTCACTCCCGAACCAAACGCAGCCGCGAGACCTTCTTCAATCATCCCGACACGACCGACATGCGCGTGTTGCGCTGCACTCAGTAGCGCACGTCGTTCCACCGGTGTCACATCAGAAAAGACGCTCATCAACGCGCGACGGCTGAAGTGCGAGAGTCCGCCACGTGCCTCGCGCACGAAATGCGCCAGCATCAACTTTGTTCTTTCAAAATCTGCGACCACGCCGTTGAGCATCGGCGCGATCACGCTAACGCCACGCGCTTCACGCCCATACATCTGTTGCGCTTCCCGACCGATCGCGATTACGTCGCCTGTTACAGTATCGACTGCGACGAGGGAAGGTTGATCGACAACGACACCACGGCCGCGTACGGAGATGATCGTTGACGCCGATCCCATGTCGATCGCCATTAAATCCGACACGAGGTCTTGCAAAGCACGCGCACCCAGGAATGCTGCTGTCTTCCGCATGAACGCCATGATGGCAGCATGATAACGGAAGATGTGAAGCAACTGTAGGGGCGGCACAAGAACAGAAAAACGAAAAGTTCAGAGTTCAAGCTTTAGCTTCCTCGCCTAAAGCCCGAGACCGCAGCCTAAAGGCTGAACTCTAAACTGTGTTCCAAATTTACATCAGCTGGTCGCTATCGAGACCGGAGGTGTTTCGGTCATTGCGACGGACGGGTTCTTTTTGACGTGCATCAGGCGATAACAGGTTTGTCGTCCCCTCAGTAACGGAAGTAACTGAAGCGTTCACGGGGGCTGGAGGTAGCGCTGTGGTGACAGAAGACCTAAACGCAGATTGGGCCGAAGGTGTCAGGCTTTTAGTTGAGCGTGGGTTAAGCGTGCGATGCAGTTGCCACGCACCGTGAAGTAAGACAAATATCCCGTAACTTGCGAGCGGAATGCCGACCCACAACATCGGGGCAATGATCCTTCCTCCGTTGACCAATAACCATGGCAACACGGTGAGCATGGCCAGTACCAACGACACGATGCCCACGAACATGTTGTGATAACTTGCGCGTGCATTCCTCGTGAGACGCAATACTTCGAGTTCGGGAACGTCGAGCACCAGCGGAGCTCCGCAGCGGCGACAGAAGTGAGACTCATCTGTCGCTTGAGTGCCACACAAACGACACGCCGAAAGCGCCGAACGTTCTGTCGCGAGTGCGGCTATTGCTTCCGCCTCACGCGCGAGCGTTTGCCGATCGCCCTTCGTCATTCGCATGTAGCTTTGGATCTCATAGTTGAATGTCGCAAGCACGGCAGCGTCATTCGTTTGCTTCAATGAAATCGTGAGTGTTGTGTCATAGTCCACGACGTTGAGCGAACAATCCCAGGCCGCCGCGCCCTTCCTTCCGCGCTTCGCATGGACCGGTTGCTCACCGATCACCTTGTAGCCGAGCGCCTGAATGGCGTTGATCAAACGAGCTCGCACACTGCCGACATCGCCCGGAATCGCCAGACTTAAATCGTGTTCACTGAGTGTAGTGGTGGACGTGTAATCTGCGCTCATATTGCTGGCAAGTACGATCCTCGCCACAAAAGAGTTCGATCCGCGTTAGTCTTCCGTGGCGTTCTTGTCATGGTGGTTTTTGTCGCCAAAACCATGACGCCCGCGGCAGACGGGGCAAACTGTCGCAGCTTCTGTGTTATCGACACGATGCTGCACCGGCGTCACGGTTCGCAGGTACGCGAAGATCGCTTTCAGATCGTCATCAGTCATGTTCCTGAAGTAGCCCCACGGCATGATTGAGTTCAACTTCCGCGCCCCAACCTGACCCGTGCGCAACGTCTTCACAAACATGGCTTCATCGTAATAAGAAATTCCGGACGCATCAGGAGTTATGTTCGCACTGCTGACTTCGCCCCAAGGTCCCGTGAATCTCATGCCGCCACCAAACGCGAGCTCACCCATCGGCTGGCCCTGCTTCATCGGCGTGTGACACGCCATACAGTTGCCGAGGTTCACGAGATACTTCCCACGCGCGATCTGATCAGACATGTCTGGCCCAGGCACCGCCGCAGTGATCGCCTGGTGCGGCGGCAAACTGCCTTTTACGACTTCCGGCAGCACCGTTTTCGGCACGGCGTTTCGCACCGGCTGTATCGAACGAATGTAGACCACGACCGATGCGAGATCTTCATCCGACATCGACTGGAAATTCATGTACGGCATCATGGGAAAGAGTCGCCGGCCATCGTGACCGATACCTTCGCGAATCGCACGCGCAAACTGTTCGTCGGTCCAGCTACCGGCGCCTGTCTCCACATCAGGCGAGATGTTGGGCGCGACGAGCCATTCCATTCCAGCTTCAGCGAAGACCGTTCCGCCTCCCTTTTTACCGGATGCTGGTTGTGCGCCCGGATTTTTCCAATCGACTTCGGAGTGACACTGGAAACAATGCGCGGGCCCCTCGACGATGTAACGACCTCGCTCGAGACGCGCCGTCGTGGGCGCAAATGAGAGACGATTTGCTGCGGTGGTGGGCTTTCTTCTGGAACTGTAACCGATAGAAATGACGATACCCGCGAGGGCAATGACTACGATGATTGATTTGATAACCTGTTTATGTCGGTCCATTATCTGTTCTCCTCTCTATATCGCGTAACTTCGCGGCGTTTTGTGTCATGGTTCTGTTAAACTAAGCCGTCCTTTTGAGCTTTTTGTGCTTCTTTGTGGCAAAAGACAACGACGAAATCGGCCTCAGCACGAAGGTTGAGACTCAGGCGGCAGCGGGTGAGTCAACTGCCGTAATTGGCGAGTCAACCGGCGACTTCCCCACGAAAAAGACCGAAGAAGGTACCGGTCGTTCCGCGTTAATGGTCGGAGCCGGCATCCTCATTAGCCGCATTATCGGCGTCGTCCGGCAAAGGGTTTTCGCGCACTATCTCGGCACCTCCGACGCCGCGGGCGCCTTCAGCGCCGCGTTCAGAATTCCAAACTTTCTTCAGAACGTCTTTGGCGAAGGAGCGCTTTCAGCCTCGTTCATTCCGGTCTACGCAAAGCTCCTCGCTGGTCACGACGAGAAAGAAGCAAGTCGCGTTGCGAACGCAGTACTCACGCTGCTGGTCCTTGTCACGTCGGTAATCGTCCTCATCGGTGTTTTGACGACTCCGTACTTCGTCGATCTGTTCGCATACAGTTTCAACCCCGAAACACGCGCGCTCACAATTCGACTGGTCCAGATCTTGTTTCCGGGTGCGGGCCTCCTTGTTTTATCCGCGTGGTGCTTGGGAGTGCTGAACAGTCACCGCCGGTTCTTTCTCTCATACATCGCACCGGTTGCGTGGAACCTCGCCATCATCACGACGCTCATTCTTTTTGGCGGCGGTGAAGATCAGGCGCGTCTCGTAGTCATGGTGGCGTGGGGATCCGTAGTCGGCAGCGTTTTGCAGATCGCTGTTCAGCTCCCGACTGTTTTGAAAGTGCTTAGGTCGTTTGGGCCGGTGCTTGATACGGCTGACGTCAATGTGCGGAAAGTTTTGACGAGTTTTATTCCCGTGTTCGTCAGCCGCGGCGTGGTCCAGATCTCAGCGTTTGTCGATGCGATGCTGGCGGGACTGATCAGCTCGCAGGCAGTCGCGGCGTTGACGTATGCGCAAAGTCTATACACGTTGCCGGTGAGTCTGTTCGGAATGTCAGTCTCGGCTGCTGAGCTACCCGCTATGTCGGGCACACTGGGAACAGCGGATGAGATTGCCGTAAAACTCCGTCACCGCCTCGATGCGGGTCTACAGCGCATCTCGTTTTTCATCGTGCCTTCGGCGATGGCGATGTTTGTCTTCGGCGATGTGATGACAGGCGCGTTATATCAAACGGGCGAGTTCAAGTACTCGGACTCCGTTTATGTTTGGGGCATCCTCGCTGGTTCAACGATCGGGCTACTCGCGTCAACACAAGGCCGGCTTTACTCGTCCACTTACTACGCGCTGCACGACACGCGCACGCCGCTCTGGTATGCATCGCTGCGGGTGTTGCTCGGGATGATGCTCGGTTACGTGGGAGCCATCATCCTCCCGCCCGCGCTTGGGCTCGATGCGAAGTGGGGTGTTGCCGGACTGACAACCGCGTCAGGTATCGCGGGATGGATCGAATACTTATTACTGCGACGCTCATTGAACTCGAGAATCGGATCAACCGGCGTCCGCGCTGGTTACTTGTTCAAGCTGTGGGGCGCGGCCGCTTTTGCAGCGGCGGTGGGTTTTGGTCTTAAGCTGCTGCTCGTGCCAATGCATCCACTCCCACTCGCGATCCTCGTGCTCGGAACTTACGGAGTTCTTTACTTCATGATCGGCGCCGGACTCGGAGTCGTCGAAGCGCTTCAGATCCTGAAGAAGTTTGTCTTTGCCACAAAAGGCAAAAAACGCACAAAATAGAATTCATCCAAGCCTTAAATGTCCAACATAAACCTCGGGAGAAAAAAATTGAACCAGCTAAACTCAGTCAAAGCCGTTTACGACGCCTTCGCTAAGGGAGACATTCCAGCGGTGCTGGGATTTTTAAGACCCGACATCGAATGGACCGAAGCGGAAGGCTTTCCTTACGGCGGCACTTACCACGGCCCAAACGCCGTTCTTTCCGGTGTGTTCATGCGGCTCGGTACAGAGTGGGACGGATTCGCCGCCGTACCCGACGAATTCATCGAGGCCGGCGACACTATTGTTGCGTTAGGTGAGTACAGCGGAAAGTACAAAGCCACCGGCAAGAGCTTTCAGGCGAAGTTCGCACACGTCTGGAAGATCAATGACGGTAAGGCGGCCCGATTCACGCAGTATGTCGATACGCTCCTGGTTCATCGGGCCCTGCAATAAAATCTTCCGTGAATATGCAGGTAATCGGTGGCTAGTGTTATTTAACATTGGGGCGCGATGGTATTCTGAACGCCGAAGATGAAACCCGACAGCTCGCGAAAAGTCGATGAGCTCCTCGAGGCCGCGCTCGAGCACGAACCCGAACGCCGCGCTGCATTTCTCGATCAGGCTTGCGGCACTGATGAGGCGCTTCGACACGAGGTCGAGAAAATGCTCGAGCTCGACAGTCGAGCACAGGATTTCATCAAGACTGATGTGCTCGACCTTGCTGCAAGACTGCGCACACAGCCGCGCGAGAACGTTACGCCTCACAAGTCTTCCTTCACTTCCGATTCGATTGACGACGCGAGATACGTTCCCGGCAATGTTCTTTCCGACCGCTATCGCATCGTCGGGTTACTCGGCCGCGGCGGCATGGGCGAGGTCTATCGCGCCGATGATCTCAAGCTCAAACAAGCAGTCGCGCTCAAGTTTCTTCCTGCGACACTGAACGCAGACGGCGCGGCGCTGGCACGTTTCTACAAGGAAGTCAGCGTCGCGCGCCAGATCTCACATCGCCACGTTTGTCGTGTGTACGACGTCGGTGAATACCGGGGCGAACATTTTATCTCGATGGAATTTGTGCGCGGTGAAGAACTCTCATCGCTCCTCAAGCGCATCGGACGACTCCCACAGGACAAAGCAATCCAGGTCGCGCGCCAACTCTGCGCGGGACTCGCAGCCGTACACGAGCGTGGCGTACTTCATCGCGATCTAAAACCCGCGAACATAATGCTCGACGAGCATGGCGAGGTCCGTATCACTGACTTTGGCATCGCCGCACTCGCCACTGAAATCAACCGGCATGAGATCTCAGGAACGCCCGCCTACATGTCTCCGGAGCAACTCGAAGGACACGAGTTAACAATCAAGAGCGACATCTACTCTCTGGGCCTTGTGCTTTACGAGCTCTTCACCGGTAAGAAAGCATTCGAGGCAGCAAGCTTGTCCGATTTACTTCGTTTGCGACGCAGCGATTCGACTCCCACCAGTCCCGCCCAACATGTGCCGGGCCTGGACCCACTGATCGAGCGCGTGATCTTCCGGTGTCTCGAAAGAGATCCTGCGCAGCGGCCTGCTACAGCACTGCAAGTCGCGGCTGCTTTGCCCGGCGGTGATCCGCTCGCGGCTGCACTGGCCGCGGGCGAGACTCCGTCGCCTGAAATGGTTGCTGCAGCGCCAAAACAAGGCGGCCTAAAACCTGCGGTCGCGGTTTCATTACTCGCTGCGCTGATCATCCTGATTGGCACGATGTGTTTACTTTCACGCTACACGGCGTTGTACCGGAAAGTTCCGTTGAATAAGTCACCGGAAGTGTTACGCGACCGCGCCGCCGAACTCGCGAAGAAGTTTGGGTATACAGCCTCAGACATCGACTCTGCGTACGGAATGGGGCTGGACCGTACTTACCTCAACCATGTACACGACAACGATCAGTCCCTGTCGCGCTGGGATAAATTAAGCACTGGACAACCTGCGGCAATTTATTTTTGGTACCGGCAGAGTCCGGTTCCTTTTGATGTGACGACAGTCGAAGGTGTTAACGAACAAACTCCATCGCACAACGTGCCCGGCATGGTCACATTGACGGTGGATACCGTCGGACGGTTACGTTCGTTCTATGCAGTGCCGCCGGCAAAGAGCTCGGGCGCTGACGTTGCTGCAGCTGATTGGTCGTCCCTCTTCACTGAAAGTGGATTGGACCAAACGAGGTTTCAACCCGTTCCATCCATCTGGACTCCGCCGCATCAAGCGACTGAGCGCGCGGCCTGGGAAGGGTCGTATCCGGACCAGCCAGACCTCAAAATACATGTCGAAGCCGGTGCGTTCGAGGGCAAGCCCGTTTACTTTGAAATATTTGACGCGTGGGATCAGCCGAGCGGGGCACACGCCTCGATCTCACGCTTCCGGCACCGAGCGCTGATCGTTCTATTGCTTGCGATCTTTATGACCGTGATGGTCGGCGGCGCGCTGCTGGCATTGCGAAACGTCAAGTTGGGTCGCGGCGATCGCAAAGGAGCATTTCGTATCGCTGCTTTCGTGTTCGCGGTCTACTTTTTACGCTGGCTGTTCTCGTCCCATCATGTGGCGACGGAAGCCGAAGCACTCAACTTCATCTGGGGCGTGCAAAACATTCTGTTCTGGACGTTTTTCTTCTGGGTGGTCTATCTCGCTTTTGAACCGTTTGTCAGACGACGTTGGCCAGGGCGGATAGTTTCGTGGAACCGTGTGCTTGCTGGAGGTTTTCGCGATCCGCTCGTCGGGCGCGACATACTGATCGGAGCAGTGTTTGGGTTAGGCATGATTTTATCCGACTTCTATCTTGCCGGCCTGGTGCAGCAATCGTTAGGTTATCCGCCTCCGATGCCGTGGTTTGATTATCCAGCCACACAACTGCTCGGAATTCGCTCGTTTGTGAATAGCATTACGCAACAGATCTCCGCCGCCTTGATGCAGGGATTCATGCTGCTGTTCTTTCTGTTGTTGCTCTACATCATCGTGCGTCGAGAGCGACTCGCAGCGGTTGCCCTCTGGTTGATTAGTGCCGTGGCTCTTAGTCTGACGCACGATACGGCTGCGGGCGTGCCTTTCGCCTGTATTGGGGCTTTACTGGTTGTCGGAGTGCTTTACCGGTATGGTTTGCTCGCGCTGATCTCAGCACTCTTCTTCCTGCACATGCATATCTTCTACCCGGTTACGTCTGATCTGTCTGCCTGGTATGCAGGCGATTTCGTCCTCGTGCTTATCATTTCACTCGCGCTGGCAGGTTTCTCCTTTTACACATCACTGGCCGGACAGCCACTCTTCCGCGGCTCGCTGCCCGACGATTAACCGCTTACTCCGTGGCTGATTATCTCCGGTTTATAATCCCGGAGTCGATGGTCGCGCCGGTCCGCGAAATCGCCTGGAAGTACATCTGATCGCCCGCCACTTCAAACAACATGAAATGCATGTCGCGGTCATACGCCTTCTCCGTCAACCCCGTTCGTGCGTCGATGTCGCCAGTCCGAAGCTTCCCGCCTGCGCCTGACACGAAATAATAGATCCCCTTCTGCGGTTTGATTCGTTCGTAGACGTGATCGTGACCCGTCAACACAACGTCAACGCCGTACTTGAGAAAGATCGGCTCCAGCACTTCTCGTAGTTGCTCATTAGAGCCGTGCTTCTTCGCGGACGAATAAGGCGGATGATGAAAGAAGCAGACCTTCCACTCGGAAGTGTCTCGGGCCAACTCGTCTTCAAGCCACTTCACCTGCTTCTTCTCCATGTAGTTGCTGTTGAGCGAGTAAAAGGCGATGTTCCCTTTCTTGAAGCGGTAATACTCTTTGCCGTCCATGTTGAAGTTGGTGTAGTTGACCTGCAACGCCTGATCGTGATTTCCGAGGGTTGCATAGAACTTCACTTTGTTGTTGAGCAGCGCACGATAAGGTTCCGCAAACTTCTTCTCGAAATCCTTTGGCGCCTCGCCGCCGTACATGTTGTCGCCCATCATCAACACAAACTCGTAGGGAAAGAGCGCGTGATACTTAATCATCATGGTGCCGACTTCGCGCTGCTTTTCTGAGCCCGAACCCGTGTCGCCAACTACAGCAAAACGAACCGAGCCGTCCTTCATCGGCAACGTTAATTTTAGTGGCGCACTCGCCGCGCTCTTGGCATGCGCAGCAGCATCGCCGTTTGGTTTTTGTGCGGACGCCGGGTAGAACAGAATCGCACCAACTAGAAATGCAAACAGGAAATGTTGAGTCTTACGCATGCTTCCCCACTCCTTGGTCATGGTAGCGCTTCAGGCATGAAATCGATTATTAGATTAGTCTCGCGATCGACCAGCAACATATTTCTTCCGACAAACCGGTACCTCAGCTCTTTGGGTATCTGCGGCAGCTTGGTCAGAAGCGTCGCCGGCATTTCCGACTGCTCGGCGTTTTGTGCATACGGGTAGTTCACGCGCAGCACGACGCCCTGTGTTTCAGTCTCGAAGATTTTCTCGCGAAGCTCCTGCCGGTCTTTACCCTGAAATTCAATCTTCAATGTGCGGCGAATGAAGTTCGCTGTGTCGGGCCGGAAGAATTCGCCACGCTTCGCATTGGGCCGCGCGTTTCTGAGCGAGAGTTCGAGCGCCGTTCGATACGCCTCAATCTGTTCCGGCGTACTATCCTTGGAAAGCTTCGGCGCGCTCTCTCTCGCTTTGTTGCGCAACTCGACATAGCCCTTAACCTGCTTCTCGAAAGTCTCAATCGCCGCTTTATCAGCCGGTGAGACCACCGAGGGCGGAGCCAGGGCTGGGTTCTCGGTTTTCTGTCCAACAGCGACACTGGCTCCCAAAATCAGCGCCAAAACCGCCAGCAACAGAAATATGTATCTTCTTTTCATACCTGCTAAAGACGCAAGGAAAATGCCGGGTGAAATCTGCATCAAACCCCCAAAACCGGCGGTTTATAACGTTTTACGAGCGGCCTGAATTGATTCAATTGTATGGACTTAGTTCAGCGTTACTTCAAAAAACCGGGCCGGCGCTGATGTCATAATCGACATCGGCGGCCGTATCACGCAGGCCGGCTTTTTCGTTTGAGATGTGGTGCAACACGTCGGTGAGGACGTGAAGGTCTAAGGGTTTCGTGAGGTGTGAATAGAAGCCGGCGGCGCGGGCGCGGGCGATGTCGTCGCTACGGCCGAAGCCGGTGATGGCCACGACCGGAACGTCTTGTCGCCCCTCGATCTTCCGCAGTCGTTGCAGGAACTCGAACCCATCCATCTCCGGCATTGAGATGTCGGAAAGAATCACATCAAACTCATTCTCGGCAGCGATTCGCAACGCGTCAGCGCCGTTCGTCGCGGTCATCACATTCGCCCCCGCGACCTTCAACAACTCCTGCAACATCGCGATCGTGTCTTCAGAATCATCAACAATCAGAAAATTCGTTTGCGCGAATAGGTTCAGCTCAACAGCGCCAGACGAAGCCTGGACCGGAGATCCCACCGCCGGCGCTTCACGCAGCAGCGGCAGACGTACTGTGAAACGCGCCCCCTTGTTTGGACCATCAGATTCCGCGCTAATCGTTCCACCATGAAGCTGCACGAGTTGATCGACGAGTGCGAGACCGATACCGAGGCCGCCATGCCGCCGGCGATTACTACCGTCTGCCTGGCGAAACATTTCAAACACGTGCGGAAGAAAACTCGCATCGATTCCCTGTCCTGTATCAGTCACAACAAACACCGCACTGTCGTTTTCATTTCGCAACGCGATCTCGATACTGCCACCTGCGGGCGTGAACTTCACTGCGTTGTTCAGTATGTTCCAGGCGATCTGCTGTAACCGCAGGCGATCACCTTCGACGAGCGAAAGCTGGTCGCCGACATTCACACGAATGTCGATCCCTTTCGCGGCCGCATCCGCGCGGACAGTTTCGACAGCGCTGTCGACAATCGCCGGCATCGAAACGGTCTCCTGGTTCAAAGAAATCTTGCCGCGCTGCAAGCGCGACAGATCGAGCAGGTCGTTGATCAACTGCGACTGCGACCGTGCGTTTCGCCGGAGGGCTTCACCCATCTGGGCCAGGCGCGGCGACTCCTCCACCTCGCGCATCCGCAACAACAACTCCGAGTAACCAAGAATCACGTTGAGTGGATTGCGCAACTCGTGCGAGAGCGTGGCGAGAAATTCGTCTTTGAGCTGGTTGGCCTTCTCCGCCGCGTCGCGCGCTTCCTGCACGCTCTCCAGCAACCGCTCACGCTCTGCTTCTGCACGCAACTTCTCAATCGCCGTCCAGGTGCGCTCAGCGACCGTTTGCAGCAGCGACACTTCCTCTTTCGTCCATGGCCGCGGCCGGTCATCACTCGCCCAAAGCGAAGCGACCCAATGTCCTTCACGCATCAACGGCACAGCAACGTATGCGCGTTCACCATTTGGCTGGTAAATCCGATCGTAGTCGGCTGCGGTGCGCGGATCAGCAGCCGAGTCAAAATTAACGACCGTATTCCCCGCTTTCATGTCGTGCGTCGTGATGCTGCTGTATTCGGAAATGCGATGCTCGCCTGCCACTGACGCGACGCGGTCAGCGTAATCGCGATGAACGATCTCGACGTCGCGTTCGAGGTCAAGTTCATTGAACAAACAACGCCGCACATTGAGGTGGCTGCCCACCGTTTCCGCTACTGCGTAAGACAACTCATTCGGATCGTGAATCGTGCGGATCAGCTCGCTGACGCGCACAAGCACGTCGAGCCGGTTCTCGGCGCGTCGCTGTTCGTCGATGTCCTGCACGACGACGATCACACCGCTCAATGCACCCGCCTCATTGCGAAACGGCACGCTCAGTACACGCGTCCAGATCTGTTTCCCGTCTGCGCCGGTGTAAAGCATTTCGCAGCCGGGACTGACTGACTCACCCAGCATTGCACGAGCGCTGGGCCACTCTGACGGATCAAGTAATCGACCTTCGTCGTCCCAGGCGCGCCAACGCGCGGCAAACACCGGATCGAGAGACGAGAGACGATCACCCACAAAGTTGTTCAGAAGTGAGTTACGGATCAGAAAGCGTCCTTCACGATCGGTGAGTCCGATGCCGACGGGAAGCTGCTCCAAAAGCGCAGTCAAACGTGCTTCGCTATCTCGTAATGCTAGTTCGGCGACGCGTCTTTCTCTATCGGTGCGATTGAGTGATAACGCAGTCAACCAGATCAGCGTTGCGAGGAGAAGAAGTACTGCGACAACCAAAGCTGCTGTGGTGAAGTTTCCGCTGAACCATCCTGAATCGCGAATAAGCGTTCTGATCCAACCCAAAAGAATTACAACCAGGAAAGCGGGAAGCATGCGTCGCGCGACGACCGCGCCGGGACTGTCTCCCAGCAGCATGGCGAGGATGCCGCGCTCCGGCCGCGCAAGCAGAATCGATGCACACAAACTCAGGAATGCGACAACAGTGTGCAGCGCGATCGTGAAGTGCAGTGCGATCGGTTCAAAGCGTTCAATGCCGTAGAAGTAGTAAAGAAAAACGAGCAGCGTGACCGTGACGACGAGTATGAGCGCGATGTTCGAAACTCGAAACCATTGTTTGGCGCGCGCATTGAGAAACGAAAGCGCGACGCCAAAAAAGAAGAAGTTGAGCGATGCGGCCACACCCATGCGACCGGGAAATGACAACCCTGCTTCCTGCGGTGTTTCGTGAAACAACAACTGGTCCAAACCGGCGTTCCATCCAAAAACATGCTCGCTTAGAGTGACCAGTCCCACGATCCCGACGATGGCGGCTAATAACTGAGTGGTGCTGCGCTTCAGGGCGGAGGGTGCTCTGTCATGGATTAACCATGCGCACACTGCCGTCAGCATGAGACAAACAGCGGTGTTCGCCTTCATCGTAACGAACGTCGGATGGATCCGTTTGAGGTACTCGTTGTTGAGAATCCAGCCGAGCAACGCCGCGCCGCCAATACAAAACGCAAACACGGCGAGACAGATCGCGACAGCCCTGTAACGCACCAGTTGCCTTTCGGGATACTGTAAAAAACGGTCTGGCATGGACTGACTACGACCGCTGAAGAATCACTTCCATCATCTCAACCAAAACCCGACTCAACGGCTTGCCGAGATTGCGCCCCACGCTGGTATTCACCTGCACTGCGACTGCCACTTTGTGATCGGGGAAGTACATCATGTCTGTCATGTATCCGGGAAAGAACCCGCTGTGACCATACGCAACTCCCACCGGCGTTTGGCGAATGATAACTCCCAGCCCGTATTTACTTTCGCGACCGAGCATCGGCGCCGGAACGCCTTCAACCACTTGCGGCAGCAGATTAGCGGAAAACGCCTTGCCTTCGTAGATCATCTTCGCCCAACGCGCGAGATCGTGGGCCGTGGAAGCGTAGCCGCCGCCTGTCCATTCAAACTGCGGATTGATCACAAACTTTCCCTGTTCGATCATCGCGTCTTTGCCGCCGAAGGGGTTGTTCGCGCCCGCGTAACCCTGGACCACGCCGTCCAGTCGTGGTCCATCCTGCGGAATCGTGCCGGTGAGCTTGAGTGGTTTGATAAGTCGGCGGTTCGACTCGTCGTAAAACCTTTTGCCCGTTACCTTCTCGATGATCATGCCGAGCACGATGAAGTTGGTGTCGGAATAGTCCCAACCCTTGCCGGCTTCGAATGGGGCTTTCTCGTCGAGCAAGTATGCCACGAGTTCTGCCGGCTTCCAGAACTTCTCCGGATTCGCAGTGAGATCTTTCGTGAACTGTTCTTTAAATTCGTAACGCACGAGGCCGCTGGTGTGGTTCATCAACTGTCTGATCGTGATGTCGCGCGCGTTCGGCAGACGAGAAAACCACGGCTCGCTGCCGAGGTATTTTTCGATTTTGTCGTCAAGCCCAATCTTGCCTTCTTTGACTAACTGCAACGCCGTCGCCGCGGCGAATGTCTTGCCGACACTGCCTGCAAGCAAGCGGTCCGTCGGCTTCATCGGCGTTTTCGTCTCCGTATTTGAAAAGCCTACTGCCAAACCAAACGATTCACCGTTTGCAAGCACAACCCCGAAAGTCGCACCCGGAAAACTCCCGGCCTTGTGCCAGTCGTCGAGCTTCGTTTGGAGTGCTGTTTTAAGCGGAGTCTGACTCTGAACCGCGATGCTCGAAAGCAGGCAGATGATTAAGACAACGATTGTTTTTCGCATGGTTTATTTTAGCTACAGATCACACAGATTATGCCACGCGCCGAGATCGCACGACATCATTTTGTGTTTTTGTGCCTTTTTGTGGCTAAGACTGCTTCTTGCCGGTGACGACAACTAACTCAGCCGGGAATTTCATTTGATTTCCAGGAAAGAACTCCTTAATCGCCTGTTCGATTTCAACCGCAACCTCCGCCTGCTCGTCAGCCGACAACTGCGCCAGCTTCTCTCGTAAGGTGTCGGAAATTTGCGAGCGCATGGCCCAGAATTGAAGCGGAGAGATTGGCGCTTCAATGTCAAACGTTGCCACACTCTCCTCAACGTCGATCACACCCGCCTCAGTCATCACGGTTGCGAGTTTGCCCGGCTCGGCGAAGCGAAATGCGTCGGGGGCATCAGGATCGACGGCCGTTGACTTCACGTGCTGGTCCAGCACACGCGTCACGAGATAACAGAACGGATTAACTTCGCTTTTGCCCCACACTGCGAATGCCATGCGACCCTCCGGCCTTAACACGCGAAGCATCTCCCGCATCGCTCGCAGAGGATCAGGAAAGAACATCACACCGAGCCTGCTGACAACCACGTCAAACGAAGTATCCGGAAACGGCAACGCATCCGGCGTACACTGTCGAAACTGAACGTTCGTAAGTCCACGCCGGTGGGCCTCGGCGCGCGCAGCATCAACCATTTCAGCCACGGCGTCCGTGCAAGTTACAGATCCTTCTGGTCCAACTGTCTCAGCAATCGTGAGCGAAGGCTCGCCGGCCCCGCCAGCAACGTCGAGCACCGTTTGTCCTTTACTAATACCAGCGCGCTCGATCAAAGCCCGCGTCAGCGGCGCAAACATCTGGTGAATCGTGTGGCTGTGTTTGGTCCAGTACTTCGCAGACTCCCGCCAACCCTGAAGCATGTCATTATTCATAGGTTTAATATCTTAAAGCACATGAACCTTCTAAGACAGTCGAGGCCGCCTCAGTGCTAGAATGCTGTCGTGAACGATAAAACCAAACGCGTCCTTTTAATCAGTAACTCGACCCTGTACGGCAGTGGGTATCTCGATCATGCCGAGACAGAAATTCGCAGCTTCCTTGGAAATTTGCGGCGTGTGCTGTTCGTCCCGTACGCGTTGTTCGACCGGGACAAGTATGCGGCGACGGCGCAACAGCGTTTCCAGACGATGGGATACGAATTGAGCTCCGTTCATACAGCTGCCGATCCGGTCGCGGCTGTTGATGAAACCGACGCGGTCTTCATTGGCGGCGGAAATACTTTCCGCCTCTTGAAGGCGCTTTACGATTTCAAGCTGCTGGATCCAATTCGCAACAGAGTTGCAAACGGAATGCCCTACATCGGATCGAGTGCGGGATCGAATGTCGCTGCACCGACAATCAAAACAACGAACGATATGCCGATCGTCCAGCCGCCGTCGTTCGACGCACTCAATTTGGTGTCGTTTCAGATCAATCCTCATTACCTCGATCCCGATTCCAATTCAAAACACATGGGAGAAACACGCGAAGAACGGATCATTCAGTTTCTCGAAGAGAACGACACGCCGGTTGTGGGACTGCGCGAAGGCGCGATGCTGAGACTCGAAAACGGCGAGACAACCCTGCGCGGATCCAGCGGCGCGCGGATCTTCCGAAAGGGCATGGAGCCAATCGAAATCCTGCCGGGCGCCAGGCTTGATCTCGGCTAAGGTTCTCCCAGCCAGCCACCGCGAAACCCGGCGCGGCGCAGGCCTTCCACGATGACTGGAAAGCGACGCATCAATCGCCAGATGAAACCCGAACGATAGTTCTCGATCATCATAATGATCGGTCCCTGGTCCAGTCCGTAGTAACCCTCCGACACCCAGCCCTTTTGCTTTCCGGAAGTAAACGTCGGGTTATAACTGCACTTAAACCCATATGCGTTTGTGATCTCGGGATGCTCTTTGTTCAAACGACGCAGAGACGGCAACACGACTTCCGGTGCGAAAGGCAGCGACGCGGCAACTGCCCACGGCGCAAGCGTTCCGTCATCAGGACCAAACGGAATCGAGCGCGCTTTGTACGCAAAGAAACGCACGCGACGACCGTTGATGCGACGCTCCGCCGGCCCTGGACCATCGCTCGCAGTGATGCCCCACCGAAATCGATCGTAACCCACAAACTTCTTTGGGTTGCGCATCGCATACGCCTGCTGCGCGTAGATCGCCCGCCGGCTATTCTCGAAGTAATTGATCGCCTTGCCACGCATGTAATCGTCCTGGATCCCGCGGAAGTCGATCCACATGTGCGACAGGTGATGAATAAACAATGGACCAGCATAAACAAACTCGTGGCCGTAGAGTTTTTTCCACTTGTAAGTTCTGGTCCACGCGTTATAGCTCTCGGCGGGCAGCGGAAACGTCGGTGAGGCGAGACCGAGAATATAAAGAATCAGTGCTTCACTGTAGCCGGTCCAACGATACCTGATAAATCCTCGTTCCGGTCGCCAGCCGTGTGAAACGGTCAGCGCACCGTTCTGTGCCCAGTGCCAATCGGCTCGTTCGTAGAGTGTCTCGGCGAGGCTGCGAATCTCACGCTCGGCTTTGGTATCCCCGTTAAAATAGCACGCCGCGGTGAGTGCGCCGGCGAGCAGATACGTCGTGTCGATCGTCGAGATTTCACAGTTGCCGGCGCGGCGTCCCGTCTTCATGTCAAGGAAGTGGTAGTAGAAGCCTTTGTAACCAGTCGCATCTCGCTGTGTTCCCTGTGGACAGTCGTGAAAGAACCGCAAGGTCGTCAGAGTTCGTTTCACCGCTTCGGCGCGGCGCATGTAGTTTCTTTCAACCGCAATCGGATATGCCGTGAGCGCGAAGCCGACTACGGCAATCGATGAGGGAGAATCGCGACGGGTGCTATCGCGAACGAGCCCGTTTTCGAGGTTTACCTCGTCCGCGAAGTATTTAAAGGTGTCGCGTTCCAGATGGTCCAGGTCTTCATCTGTCAGCGACGGCTCTAAAACTTTCATCTCGACGTCCTGCGCTGTTTGAAATCGATCGCGATCGCTGCGACTGCGTGTGGCGGCAAACTCACTCTCAAAAATACTGAGCCGTCATCGTATCGCAACGGCTGCTTCTCACTCCCGACTTCCGACGCCTTCTCCAGCCGTTCGATATCTTTGGAATTCAGAAACTCCGGTTGGCCCATCTCAACCCATAAACGTTTCGCGTTCGCGTGCTCGTCGTCGATACGCTGTATTCGCGCCGAAACCGGCTCCGGCGCATTCTCCAAACGAATGTGCACGTCTTCGGTTTCAATCGAGTGACCCGGCGTGGTGTGGTTTGTCAGCAACACGGTCACACTCGACGCTTTCTGAATCACGTTACAGTCCACCGTCTCGTGCAAACCATCGACAAGGGAGAGCGACTCGCCGAGCTCGTGAAGCAGTTGAAACGCGCGATAGCTCGGCTTGGGAATTCCGTGCAACGTAAGCAGTCCAAAGCCCCCGTGAAACGGCAGCGAGGGAAAATAAACTTCTTCGAATATGTCAGAAAAGGTCCAGAAGCTGTAGGCCTCCACTAGCCCGTTCGCTTCCATAATCGTTGAAGCAATAAATGCGGCAGCGTACGGCTCGTCGTGCAGCGGATCCCAGGGATTCGACGAAGAATTCCATTCCGTGTAATACACGGGGCGATTGCGCGCATGGCTGCGAGTGTTTTCCGCAACTTCTCGCATGATGCCGCGCTGGCTTTTGAACAGTTGCACTTCCGTGTCTTCGTCACGCTCAAATCCGTCGTTCGGATAGTGATGTGTGCTGACGAAATCCGCCGGCACGTCGTTACGTTCACAGAAGTCGACGAACTCTTCTATCCATTCACTCTTCGCAGTCGCCGGTCCACCGACCTTCAGCGACGGTGAGATGTTTTTGACCGCTTCGGCCGTGTGACGATACAGGCGGAAGTAATCGCGCTGGCTGCCACTCCAAAATGTTTTTAGGTTCGGCTCATTCCAAACTTCGAAAAACCATTCACGTACTTCACGCTCGCCGTAACGCTCGACCGAGTGCGACACCAACCGCTCGATTAACGTCGCCCAATGTTTGTAATCGCGTGGAGGCGTGACGTTCGCCTCGTAACTGAAAACGGTTCTCGTGCCGGAAGCTAGCGCACCCGGCATGAAACTCAGTTCGACAAACGGCCTCATGCCGATCGAAAGCAGGAAGTCGAAAATTTGATCGGAATTGAAGAATGAGTAACGAAGTTCGCTGCCATCCCGAACGACGGTCGCCGGATCGTCTGACAGTAGACCGTGAAAACGAACGTGTCGAAAACCTAATTCATCATGAGCGCGTTTGAGCTGGCGCCGCCAGTCAGCGCGCAGCGCCATGCGTGCGTGGTCGCTGCCCACTGTGTGTTCCCAAAAGTGCGGGAGCGGCGTCGTTGCTTCTGCCAGATCACAGAAGAAGGTCAGTTTACTCACAGCACCTGGCGCACCGCGCGACGACTCAGTTCGGCCGTCACTCCATAGACAAGATGTGAAGCGAGCGCGTAAGCATGAGTTGAGACCGGATACTCAGTTGGTCCTTTCGAGAGACCCAGCATCGGCACAGTGATCTCGTCGGCGACGAGCCAGAAAGCGGCTCCGAATGGCAAGCCAGCCGCAGCGGTCACTTGCGGAGTAACTTCTGCAAGTGCTCCATACAATCCGCCGGTCACAGTGCCGAAGGCGTAATGAACAGCAGCGCCCGCCGGTTCCTTTTCACTCTCCTGCAACTCGTGCCCGAACACGTTGGTAGAAATCACTTTCGCGGTTTCGACTGTCGCATCGTCCTGCTCTTGCACGTCTCCACCTTGTTTACCATTCGAGCCGTCGCTCGGCTGCATCGACTGGGCGCCATGTGACTTCTCTGCGCCTTCGGCCATGCGAGTCCAGGCAGCTTGAAACTGGTTCATGGTCCATGAAGCGATCAGACCGCCGGCGAGTCCCGCTACCATACCTTTCCAAACATTTGCGTCGTCGTTGCGCATGTGTAAACCATCCTTATCTTAGCCTGTCCAAAAGCACTTTCGAACGTCCGAGTTCTGAAGAGTTCGCCGAGAAACGCCACGCGGCGAACGCTGCGAGGCCGAGTCCGGCGATCACAGAGCCGGTAATAAGCGGATGCACTGCTGCTTTTGTGTAAACGCTTGTTTCCGCGACGTGTCCCGGATAATCGCCGCGCTCCTCGCCGTCTTCGATCGGCGCGTACAAACTATCCTGCCGGCCACTCGGCTTTGGTCGGTCAGACTTCTGCACGTCAAACATCATCGCTTCCAGCGCCATGTCCGTCAGGCGCGGTGCAATCTGAGCAGCTTCAGCGAGCATCCTGCCACCACCACCCACGTACAGATCGCGCTCAGGATGTTCAGCGCAGTGAAGAATCGCTTCGGCGACGAGATCCGGCGCATACACTGGCGGCGGATTCTGTGGTTCCACGAGCATAAGATTTTTCGCGTGACTAGTGTAAGGCGTGTCGATTGCGCTGGGCTTAATCAGCGTGACTGAAACCGGCGCGTTTTCTTCATCAAGCTCGAGACGGAGTGCGTCGGTATAACCTTTGACTGCAAATTTCGATGCGCAATAAGTGCCCTGGATGGGAATGGCAACGTCCGAAAGAACACTGCCGACGTTGATGAGTGCGCCGCCCTGGTCGCGCAGGTGTGCGCACGCGACCATCGAACCGTGGACCACACCCCAGTAGTTCGTTTCAAACAGACGGCGATGGTCTTCCAGCGACTGGTCCAACACTGGGCCATAGATCGACACGCCGGCGTTGTTGACCCACGTGTCGAAGCCGCCAAAGTGGCGGATCGCTTCGACGCCGATCCTGTGGACGTCGTCATAGCTGCCCACATCGCCGACGACGTAGATCGCCTGGCCGCCCTGTTCGTTGATCTCGTCGGCGACCTGGCTAAGTACGGTCTCATTCCTGGCATTTAGGACCACGCGCGCGCCGCGTTTCGCAGCAAGGCGCGCGGTTACGAGTCCGATGCCTGAAGACGCACCGGTTATCACAATCACCTGGTCGGAAAGTTTTTTCAGTTTCACGTTCATTAGGGATCTCCTGCGTTCGGCGTAGAGTTCTCCCGCGTGCAACTTCGTTGCCACATCTGATTACTTCGATTTTATTGGGATTGTGAGTGGTTGAATGTGCGCGGCTGTATGTCTCTGATACGGTGGGAGGAGGACGGCCCCGGTGGGCCGCCCTATCCAAGTTGTCACTATTCAGGATTTTCTTCCAACACGGAAAGAATATTTCCTGCCGGATCCTTGAACCATGCGATCGTCGGGCCATGCGGACCACGAGCAATACCGCGTTCGTCAGTCTTGATGTCGGGCATGTTGTAACGTTCAAGATTGACGCCGAGTCCCTTGAGCTCGTCGACTGCGGCTTCAATGTCGTCCACGTGAAAATTCAGGACGGTGAAAGAGGCCGGGGTATGGTTTGGTTTGGGATACAAAAACACAGTGTTGTTGCCGGTATGAAGCTCAAGCCCTTCAGGTGTCTCCGCCACATCGAGTCCGAGCGTTTGACTGTAGAACTCTTTTGCCTTTTGCAAATCGTTAACAGAAAAACTGCAGAACGACTCTGCTTCCCTGAACATTGTTGACGCTTTTTTCCGGCCTGGCGATGCCGCCGCTTTTGCGCTCATTACAAAATCCCCTTTCAATGAATATGAATGCATTAAACACCTATAGATTTTCGAGCGTGTCGCAGTTGTTCGCTTTCACTGTTACTTTTTAGTGGCGTCAGGATCCGACAGAAGCGGAAAGAACTGCCCTTCAATTTTTGAACCGGCGGGAATTGCGGGCACGCCTTCAAGAAGCGGTGCATTAGAGGCAGACACAACGCCATCGCGAAACGCATTAATGACGACTGCGCGTCGCGGTCTCGCTGTTCGATTTGCATATGAACCGTGAACCATCAGCGGATGATGAAAGGAGCACTCGCCCGCTTTCAATTCGATCGGAACAGGGTTGAATTGTTCACGCTGCTCTGGCGTGAGTGATCCGAGAACAACGTCCATTTGATTCGCAAAACTCGTTCGCGGCAAAAGCGGCCAGCGATGACTGCCGGGAACGTAGTGCACACATCCATTCTCACGGGTGGAGTCGTCGAGGCCGATCCAACATGAGGTGTGGGCCACCGGCGTTGTCCTGGTCCAGTAGGAATAATCCTGGTGCCAGATAACAACGCCGCCGTGCTGCGCAGGCTTGTAGAAGATCTGATCGTGCCAGAAGCGTACTGGCCCATCGAGCAACTGCGCGGCGGCGACAACGAACGCCGGGTTCCACAACAGATCGTGCAACCCCGGTGTTATGCGCCACGCGCCGAGTGCATGAAAGAGTATTTGATCGGGATCGGCTGACTCGTTCGCATTGAACTCGTAGAACAGATCATGGCCGGGATGAGCTGGATCGACGAGCTCAGCGAGCTCGCGGCGCAGCACGTCGAGCTGAGCGTCGTCGAGCATCCTGATTCCCGCGAGGTAGCCGTGTTCGCGGTAGAAACTAACCTGATCCTCACTTAGTTGATACTTGGACCAATCTGTCGAGTGCGGAAATAAATTACTTACCGGATGATGATAGCGTGACAGGTCTTCAGGCATGTGCCACAGATCCACCCTGCGTTTTGCTAATACACAGATGACACAGATCGAATCTGTGTCATCTGTGGTTTCAAGTTAGGATTTGGCCGCACGAACGTTCAGAGTCAGCACGACGTCGTCGCGGATCAGATTGTCAGCGGCGCCCGCGTAGTTGATTCCAAAATCTTTACGATTTATAGAAAAACTACTGTCGACTGACGCCGTATCCGGGGTCACATTGATCGTCGCCGGAAACGTGATCGCCTTTGTCACACCGTGCATCGTCAGGTTGCCGGTAACGGTGTGGGTCGCGCCTTTTTCACCGCCGGGCTTGATCGCGGTCGAAACGAAGGTCGTCTCCGGATACTTCGCTGCGTCAAAGAAATCAGCAGTCTTCAAGTGCTTGGTCAGGTCAGGTGTATCTGTGGCAATTGAATCAGTTTTGATTGTGATGCTCACTCGACTATTTTCAGGACTACCGGCGTAATCGATTTGTCCGGTGAAATCGCCAAACGAGCCGTCGTGTTTGCCGGTGACTTTCGAGCCAACAAACGAAATCTTCGAATTTTGCGGTGTGATCTGATACTTCTGTCCCTGCGCGACAGCGGGCGAAGCCACCTTCCCCGCCTCACCCGTAACGGCTTTTGTACTATCGGCCGCGGGATCGTTGCAGGCAGTGAAAAAGATCAATCCCGAGAGAATTGTAATCGCGATACCTCTACGCATTCGTGTATTTGCCTCCTTTGAAAATGGACAGTTTAATTGCGACAACCCTGAGATAGTATTCGTGCAAGTCTGGTGCTTGATGGAACCTGCGAAACGTCCGCACGATAGATGCGCCAACCACGGTCCTGCACGTTCGATCTGCGCAGCACATAACAGCCGGCAAACACGCGGTCGTTGCCGCCTCGTGTGTTGGCGACCACTATCGTCGGAATCTGTGCAAACGCACTGCCGGCTGCGCCTTCGAGGCGAGCCAGGGGCTCGACGAGTAATCGCACTCGATCCGTGTCAGCAAAACCTCTCGCAAATTGCTCGAACGAGGAAGGCGGCGTATCCCAAAAACCATAAGCACGACGAAAATCGCGCGCATTGATGGCGCTGAAATACGACGCGAGCGTTGTTACCGGATCGCCGCGATCATCCCGTGGACCATCGTCCGGCTGCTCCGCATTGTTTACAAAGTTCAAGACGCTTCGCCCACGATCAGAGACGATCGTGAGGCGATTCGATGAAAGGCGAAATCTGTTTGCCGCTTCGAGTGCGGAAAGGAATCTCTGCTCTTGCTGGTTTGCGTTCTGGTCCAGGCACGCGCGTCTCGTGCTGACGAGGCGGCTGAAGAAGATGTTGTCACCGCGTACCTGATAAGTGCCGCTGTACGAGTTGCAGCCCGTCGATCCAGTGGCTCGCCCGTCCTCTCCCAACACAAGCGTGACAGTCGTTCCTTGAACCACAGGCGCCTCTGCACCTGCGGTTCCCAGCGAAACGAGGCGCCACTCTGTTCCTGCCAGGACCCGTTGATCGGTTGACATCACCCGGCCTGTTTGCGCGTGCGCGACGACGGAAAGAATCGTTACGGCCAGCACCGCCGACGTGTATCGAGGAAATCGCATGTTGGTCACCCCCACTGAAACCGCATCATGACAGATCTGCGTTACAATTACGTGCATGTTTTATGACGTTGCTGTTGTCGGTGCGGGAGTCTTTGGTGCCTGGACCGCCTATCAATTACGACTCTCCGGCGCGTCCGTACTGCTGCTTGACGCCTATGGACCAGGAAACAACCGCGCCAGCTCAGGCGGAGAATCGCGCATCATTCGTCTCGGCTACGGCCCCGACGAGATCTATTCGCGCTCGGCACAACACTCGCTGACCCTCTGGCAGCGACTCTTCGAAAAGACCGAGCAACTGTTCCAAAAAACAGGCGTGCTTTGGCTCGCACGCGAGCACGATGCCTACAGCGAAGCTACTCTCGCAACCTTGCAACGTCTCAAGGCAAACTTTGAACGGCTGGACCAAGATGAACTACTTCGCCGATTTCCGCAACTTGAGCTTGGCCCAACCAGGTGGGGCATACTCGAACCCGATTCCGGCGTCCTCCTGGCGCGACGCGCGGTGCAGGCAGTTGTCAGCACCGCTCAGACAAACGGTGTTGACTACGTCGAAGAGGCTGTTGCGCCACTACAATCTCCAGAAGGCAAACTCGATTCGATCCAGATGCTTTCGGGAAAGAAGATCGTCGCGGGTAAGTTCGTGTTTGCATGTGGTCCATGGCTGCCTGGGCTGTTTCCGGAGTTGCTTGGTGAGTTGATTCATGTGACCAGACAGGAAGTGATCTTCTTCGGAGTCCCGCCGGGAGATGACAGTTTCAATCGTGGCGTCATGCCGGCATGGATCGACTTCAATGATTTGGTTTATGCGTTGCCGAATCTGGAAGGACGTGGGTTTAAGATCGCAATCGACGCTCACGGGGAGATTTTTGATCCTGATCTGGGCGAGCGAGTCGTGAGCATGAGCGGAGTAAAGGCCGTGCGTGCGTACCTCGCTCAACGAGTACCGCGGCTGGCGAACGCGCCGGTGACGGAAACGCGGGTCTGCCAGTATGAGAACACTTCAAACGGTGACTTTCTAATTGACGAGCACCCGATGTACGAGAATGTATGGATTGTTGGTGGCGGATCTGGACACGGGTTCAAGCATGGTCCAATGGTGGGCGAGTATGCCGCGAAGATGATCTCAGGCGAGGGCGTGGAGGAGCGGCGGTTTACGCTCGCAACCAAAGAGCGTGTGCAGGAACGAAGAGTTTATTAGTACGGACTGAGACGATGAAAATCTCGATCGCGATGTGTACCTACAACGGCGCGGAATATTTGCCTGCCCAGTTGCAAAGCATCATTGCGCAGTCACGACCGCCGGACGAGATCATCATTTGCGATGATGGCTCAAGCGACGGCACTCGACCTTTTCTCGAGAAATTCGCAAACGAATCGCCCGTTCCGATCAAGCTTCATTTCAACGAACAAAACCTCGGCAGTGTTAAGAACTTTGAAAAAGCAATCGGCCTGTGTACGGGTGAGGTCATCGCGCTCAGCGACCAGGACGACGTCTGGCGCCGCGATAAGTTGCAACTGATCGAGGAAGCTTTCAACAAATCCTTTTCCACCGGTCTCGTCTTTTCTGACGCAGAGATCGTCGATGAAAATCTAAACCCACTTAACCGCCGGATGTGGGACGAAGTCGGGTTTGATGCTCACAAACGTAAACTACTAAGAACCGGCCGCGCCCTCGAGGTGCTGATACCCGGCTGGACCGTGACTGGCGCCACCATGGCATTTCGCTCGCAGTTCGTGAAACTATCGCTACCGATTCCTGAGGAAATAGCGATGATTCACGACGGCTGGATCGCGCTTACTATTGCGGCTGTCGCGGAAGTCGTCGCCCTCGACGAGCCGTTGATCCAATATCGACAGCACGAACGACAACAAATCGGCGCGCCCGCCCGCAAAGAAACATCACCCGACACGGGCGGCATGAAGGGCATCGAGACTGCCTTTCGCCGGCGCAACAGCAGCACCGAATTGCACAAAATTCTGGAAACGCTTGAGGCACGTCTGGTGGACCAGGCAGGCGACTACGACACTCGCAAAGCACTTTCGTTCGTCAGTGATTATTCGTTCCATCTGAACGTTCGCGCAAACTTGCCGCGTCGGCGGCTGAACCGCGTGCCCAGAATTTTGCGCGAGCTGATCAGTTTGCGTTATCACGAATACGCGAACGGGTTTAAGAGTGCCGCGAAAGATCTGGTATCGTAGCCACCGAAAAAGCGCAAGACAAAGAAGCTACTCACAATACTGATGCCGTAT
Source organism: Pyrinomonadaceae bacterium (assembly GCA_036745095.1). Taxonomy (GTDB): domain Bacteria; phylum Acidobacteriota; class Blastocatellia; order Pyrinomonadales; family Pyrinomonadaceae; genus PSRF01. The sequence continues at coordinate 20,622 of DAIOGT010000012.1, read as the reverse complement.
GACCTCTCGATAATTATTGTCAACTGGAATGGCGGCCGACTTCTCACTCGCTGCATCGAGACGATCGTCAGCTCAGCTCCAAAAGCTACTTACGAGATTGTAATCGTTGACAACGCGTCAACCGACGACAGCCTAGCGGAGTTGCGCACGAACGAAGTTGTCGCACCGATGATCGCCAGCGAGCAGGTCCGGTTCATTATGAACTCGGAGAATCGCGGTTTTGGCGCCGCCAATAACCAGGCCTTCGCGGCGACTGATTCTCCGTTCGTATTTCTTCTCAATCTCGACACCGAAGTTCCTCCCGGCACGATCGATAAATTGATCGAGAAACTTGAATCAGATCCGAAGATCGGCGCGTGCGGGCCGAAGATGTTGAATACTGACGGCTCATTGCAGGTGAGTGTTTTCTTCAATCCACCATGCGTGTGGCACACGGTGCTTTCGCAATTATGGCTCTACCGGTTGCTGCCGCCGCGAATCAGAGGTGAGTTGTTACTGGGCTGGCACTGGAACCACGATCGCGAACGTTTCGTGCCGATGCTGGGCGGCGCGGCAATTCTTGCACGACGCCAGATGATCGACGACGTTGGCGGTTTTAACGAGCGCTTTCACATGTATTCGGAAGACAACGAATGGTGCTGGCGCATCACGAAGTCAAACTGGCGCTTGATGTTTGTTCCCGAAGCCATACTGCTCCATCACGGCGCGCAAAGCTCCGGGAAACGCTGGTCACACGCGGATCAGATCCGTGTCAGATTGGGGGCAGGATTCAAGTTTGAGCAACAGGTATTGCCGCGCTGGCGTCTCGCCGCGAATCAGTTGGCAAATTATCTCGTCGTGACAGTGCAGATCACAGGACGCAAGCTGCTGCGCATCGAGCATCCTGAGCTACAAGTGATTAGAGAAATGCATCGCGAGCACCTGAAGCGCGCGCTCAGCAACCATTAAGGTTTTGCGGTGGCGTTATAGTCCTCGAGCAGCTTCTGCGCGCGAATACTCGGGCTAATCAATGCCAGCTTCTGCGACCAGTCGTAGCCACTGAAAACTCCCACCACCTCGGCATCCGAGTTGTAAACGGGACTTCCCGAAAATCCATCGCGGCTATCGATCTTGACTGACCAGTACTCCTGATCGCCGAGCATGTAGTTGCCGTAAAAACTACCGTGACTGACTACCTTATCGCCGTGTGGACGCGCGATGAGAAACAGCTTGTCATTTTTATTCGGCGCGGTCTGAAACTTCGGGGCTTTCGCAGTTTTCGAGTTGCGGCACATCTCGAGCAGCGCCAGATCTGCTTCTTTGTCGACCTTGATCACTTTCGCTCGACAGCCGTCAACGAAGACTTTCACGGTAAGCTCATCTTTCGCCTTAAAACCCAGCATCACTTTCTTGGTAGTGCTGAGATTGCCGGAGATTACGTGATAGGCGGTCATTACCAGGCCGTTGCCTACCAGGAAACCCGTTGCATACCCATTCGGTCCGACATCGAACAAAACTGAAATCGCCTGTTCCAATGGGTTCTGCTCTTTTTTCGAGAACTCCAACTCCAGCGACAATGTATACCGCTCCTGTTGCTTGAGCAGCCTGCGTGGATTTTTGCTGTTGTCAGCCACACATACAGGTGCAAGCAGAAGAATGGCGGCCATACACGTAAGGCTGCAAAGCTTACTCTTCATCGTTGACCTCCGTTTAGGCTCTAAGGTTTGAGACTTCGTCTGCGAGGGGGAATAGACGAATCCACTAGCTGTTTTTGAAACTAGAAAGAAATGTCCGGGAACAAAGACCGGAGCATTTTATGGATCTGTTTGAAGATAAGCAATGATTTTGCGGAGAGTTCAAAGTTCAGCCTTTGGCTGCCTCTCGGGCTTCAGGCCTGCAAGCTAAAGCTTGAACTCTGAACTTTCTGTTTCCACTCGTTGATGCGTGTGTAGTCAGGATGGAGATAGACCACGCGCCCGCCGACGATCGTTGCGACTGCCGCGCCAACCATCTTCCGCCCGTTGAAGGGCGTGTTCCGGCTCTTCGACTTTGATCGAGTCACATCGAAAACCCATTCAAGGTTTGGATCCAGCAAGGTAACATCCGCGTGTGCGTTTTCTTTTAGCGACCCACGGTCCGCCAGCCCGAAGAGTCGCGCAGGGTTCGTCGAACACATCTGCACTACGCGCTCAAGATCGATCAATCCGGCGTGCACGAGATCAAACGCCAACCCGATCGCAGTTTCCAGCCCCGCAATCCCAAATGGCGCCTGATCGAATTCGAGCGCTTTTTCGTCGAGGTGATGTGGCGCATGATCGGTAGCGATCGCATCGATCGTTCCGTCTTTCATCGCTGCGAGAATCGCGTCGACGTGTTCCCTGCTCCGCAACGGTGGGTTCATTTTCGTGTTTGTGTCGTACTCCGCGACGGCTTCGTCCGTGAGCGTCCAGTGATGCGGCGTCACTTCGCAACTCACATTCAGACCTTCATGCTTTGCTCTGCGCACTGCTTCGAGCGCGCCACGCGTCGAGACGTGTGCGATGTGCACTTTCGCTTTCGTCAGTTTCGCAAGCACACAATCGCGAACGACATCGACTTCCTCCGCCGCGGCCGGGATTCCGCGCAGACCCAGGATCAACGACCACCGTCCTTCATGCATTGCGCCGCCCGCGCTGAGCGACTGGTCCTGGCAATGATCCACGACTGTAAGATCAAACCCGCGCGCGTATTCCAAAGCTCTGCGCATCATCGACGCGGTCGGCACGGCTCGGCCGTCATCAGAAACCGCAACGATGCCGGCATTCTTCATCTCGCCCATCTCGGCGAGCTCTTTGCCCTGACTTCCTTTCGTGACTGCGCCGATCGGAAAAACGTTTGCGAGTTTCGCGGCCTGTCCTTGTTCAATGACGAAACGTGTGACGGCGGGATTGTCGTTTACGGGATCCGTATTCGGCATCGCGCAGATGGTGGTCCAACCGCCGGCGACAGCCGCTGCCGCACCGGACGCCACGGTTTCTTTGTACTCCTGCCCTGGTTCACGGAGGTGCGTGTGCATGTCGATAAATCCGGGCGCCACGATCAAACCCGTGGCGTCGATAACGTGCGCCTGTTCGGGAACCGGCTCGCCGCGATCAAGCAAACCTTTGATGCGTCCGTCTTCGATCAGCAGGCTTCGCCCGCCGGTGTTAACTTGCTGCGCAGGATCGATTACATAACCATTTGCAATCAGCAGCTTCATTACTGGGTCACCTTGCGTTTCTGTTTTTTACTGGTGCTTTCCTTCGTCAGCTTCCACGTGACTGCCGCCCGCAAGCAGATAAAGAACCGCCATGCGCACTGCGACGCCGTTCGTCACCTGATCGAGGATCAACGAACGGCTGCCGTCCGCGATCTCGGAAGAGATTTCCACGCCGCGATTCATCGGACCGGGATGCATCACGATCACGTCCGGCGCGGCGCGCTCGAGATGTCGCGGTTGCAAACCGTAATGAACCGCATACTCCCGCATCGACGGAAAGAACGCAGCGTCCTGTCGTTCGCGTTGAATTCGCAGGATCATCACGACGTCCGCGCCGTCAACCGCGTCTTCAAAATGTTTCTCGATGCGCAGCCCGCGTTCGACGAGTTCAACAAATTCATCGGGCACGAGCGTCCCTGGACCACCGACACTCACGTTCGCGCCGAGTTTTGTAAGCAGGTAGATATTCGAACGAGCTACTCGCGAGTGCAGGATGTCGCCGACAATCGCGACTTTCAGGCCTTCAATTCGTCCTTTGTACTCACGAATCGTGAGAGCGTCGAGGAGCGCCTGTGTCGGATGTTCGTGCGATCCGTCGCCCGCGTTCACGATCGGCGCATTCGTCATGCGCGCGAGATGCTGTGGCGCGCCCGCCATCGAGTGACGAATCACAATGCAATCGGGAGCCATCGCTTCGAGATTTCGCGCGGTGTCGAGCAAAGTCTCGCCTTTGCTGACGCTCGACGTCGAGACACTGACGTTCACCGCATCCGCTGACAACCGTTTCGCAGCGATCTCGAAAGAGGTTCTGGTGCGAGTGGACGGCTCGAAGAAGAGGTTGATGATCGTTCGACCGCGAAGCGCAGGGACCTTTTTTATCTCTCGTTTGGAAACTTCGCGAAAGCTCTCGGCGGTGTCGAGCAGGTGGGCAATTTCTCCGGCATCAAGCTCGCGAATGCCAAGCAGGTGGCGGCGGGTGAAAGTCGTCTCCATGAATCTATCGGATATAAAAAAAGCGGCCCCGATGGCCGCTTCGTTACGCCGTCTCTGACGGCCTTTCGACGATTACCACTCCCTCTTCCTCGTCAAACTCCTGGAGCATGACCTTGATGATCTCGCTCTTCTTCGTCGGCACGAGCTTACCGATGTAATCCGCCTGGATCGGCAATTCACGATGTTCTTTGCCTCGATCGATCAGCACTGCGAGTTGGACGCGACGCGGGCGACCGAAGTCAATCAATTGATCGAGCGCGGCGCGAATCGTGCGACCGGTGTAAAGCACGTCGTCGATCAGGACGATGTTGCGATTTTCGATGTCGCCGGGAAGATCTGTGCGGTTGACGACCGGCTTTGCGCCGACAGTCGATAGATCGTCGCGATAGAGAGTGATGTCGAGCACGCCGACCGGCGGGCGATAGCCTTCGAGGTCAGCAATCTTCTGCGCCATGCGCTCTGCGAGTGGAACACCGCGTCGTCTGATTCCTACGAGAAACAGGTCGCCCGCGCCGTGATTTTCTTCGACAACTTCGGACGACAGGCGCGCCAATGCGCGATTGATGCGCGGGCCATCCATGATGCGGGCTTTCTCGACAAAATCCATGTGCGCGGATACTACCATAGCCACAAAACGGCACAAAAGGCGCGCATGTATTATCTGCCGTTTCTGCCCTTTTCTGGACGATCTGTGTATGATGTGAATCCAAACGATGGTCTACCGATCACTGGTACGCCCGCTTCTCTTCCGTCTCCCTGCTGAGACCGCTCACGAATTGGCTCTTCATTCTCTTTCGTTAGTGCCGTCCAGGTTGATCGCGAAACGCTTTAGCGATCCCTCACTCAGTATTGAAAGGTTCGGCTTAAAGTTTTCGAATCCGATCGGGCTCGCCGCAGGTTTCGATAAAAACGGTATCGCACTACAACCACTCGCCGCGCTCGGTTTTGGTTTTATCGAAGCCGGCACCGTTACTTATCATCCACAGCCAGGCAATCCGCGACCGCGACTCTTTCGACTTTCTGAAGACCAGGCGTTGATCAATCGCGCCGGCTTCAACAACGAAGGCGCTGCTGCGTTTGCGCGTAGAGTGGCGCAACACCGGCCTGACTGTGTGCTCGGTGTCAGCATCGGTAAAAGCAAGATCACTCCGCTCGAAAATGCGGTTGAAGATTATCTCGCAAGCTTTGAGCTCGTTTACAAGATCGCCGACTACGTCGCGGTAAACGTCAGTTCGCCAAACACGCCGCAACTGCGTGAGCTACAACAGTCGCAGCAACTTGAAGCACTGCTTGCCGCGCTCCAGCAACGCCGGCGCCAGTTGCAGAAAGACGTTCCGCTCCTCGTTAAACTCTCACCCGATCTCGACCGCGAGGATCTCGAAATGATTGTCGAAGTCATCGAGCGTTTGCAGATCGATGGCATCATTGCGACGAACACGACCGTCAGCCGCGCCGACTTGCGAACCGATGCGAAGCGTGTGGCGTCTTTTGGCGAAGGCGGGCTGAGCGGCAAGCCGTTAAAGGACAGAGCTACACGAATGATTGCAGACTTGTATCAACTAACCGGCGGAAGGGTTCCACTGATCGGCGTCGGCGGCATATTTACCGCCGAGGACGCATGGGAAAAAATCGCAGCGGGCGCGAGTCTGTTGCAGTTGTACACCGGCTTTATTTACCAGGGGCCGCGTATCGCCCAGGAAATCAACGAAGGTCTCGCCGCGATCGTCGCACGCGAGGGTTTTCCAAACCTCGACGCGGCCGTTGGTTGTCGCGTAAAGGAGTTCTATGAAAAATGAAAAATTAATAATCGCACTCGATGTCGACACCTCATCGCAAGCGCTCGAACTCGTGAAACAACTCCACGGTGTCGCGGGCATGTTCAAGGTTGGTTCTCAACTCTTCACCTCCGCCGGACCGCAAATCGTCCGCGACATCCTCAGTCACGATTCGAAAGTATTTCTCGATCTAAAGTTCCACGACATTCCGCACCAGGTCGCCGGCGCCGCTCGCTCCGCCGCCGAGCTTGGTGTCTCACTCTTTACGATTCACGCGAGTGGCGGCAGCGAGATGATGCAACGTGCAGTCGATGCGGTTAACGAAGTCGCAGCAAAAGGCGGTGTGCGTTCAAAAGTACTCGCTATCAGCGTCCTCACCAGTATTGACGAAAAGATACTCTCGGAAATCGGTGTCACTTCGACTCCGGCGGAATCCGTGCAGCGCCTCGTAAAACTGGCAGAGGCTTCGGGAGTTGACGGCGTCGTGGCTTCACCACAGGAGATTGAAAGCATTCGCCGCACTGCCTCGAGCCCGGACTTTCTCGTCGTCACACCCGGAATCCGGCCGTCAACAAATGAAAAAGGAGACCAGAAACGCGTGGCTACACCCGCGGCAGCGATTGCGGCAGGCGCGAGTTATTTGGTCGTCGGACGGCCAATCACGGGCGCGGCCGATCCAGTCGCTGCTGCTCATCGGATCGTGGTGGAGATGGAAGAAGCAAGCACACCAAGTATTCAGTAAACACTTTGTGCCTTTTGTTGGCTAAACCTTCACTAACGAAAGGAACTGATCAATAAAGGAGACGTGTAAAATGTTGGCGGCGTAGTCGCTATTTGCCCAACTACCTGATTTGAAACTATGATGCGACGGTGAATCTCAGCTTGAAACCCCCGCTAATTTCCGCGTTAACGCTCCTCTTTCTCGCACTCGTTTTTCCGTTGTTTGCTCAGGAAAACGGTCAGACACACATTCCGTTTTCGTCGTCACCTTATCGCGTGGGCGAGCGGCTGACGTACAACGTCGCGTTTTCAAACTTCCCGAGTGCGGCCCACGTCGAGGTTGAGGTCATGTCGCGCGGCGTTCATTTCGGACGCGAAGCGATACGATTGCGGGCGCACGTCGAAACCACTGGTGTCATCAACGTCGCGCTTTTCGCCATAAACAACGACTACACGACGTATGTCGATCCGGCAACGGGCCTGCCTTTTCGTTCGGAAGAAACACCGCGCGACGCGATCAGGAGTGTCGATTCGGTCCAGGATTTTAGTCAGCCTGCGGGCAACGAAGCGATTCCGCCAAAACGAAAAGGCTTTCCCGGAACCTACGATTTCCTCTCCGTTTTTTATCGCGCTCGCGCCCTGCCGCTCGCTCCGGGCGCGGTTTACGACCTCTCAGTTCGCGGCGAGGGAACCGATTACCAGGCGGAGTTGAAAGTAATTGGCAGAGACGTGATCAAAACAAATGTGGGATCATTTCCGACGATCGCCACGCAAATAAAAGTCATCGGCTCGCCACTCAAGAACTTCAAAATTTATTTCAGCGACGATGAACGGCATGTGCCCGTGCTCATTTCAGCGCGTGTAAACTCGGGCGACCTGACCGCCGAGCTCGCGGGGTCCGAGATCATTGCGCCGCAGGGCGAGATACCAACACCCACGCCTACGATCGTTGCTGCACCTGCACCGGCTCCCACACCTGCCGTGCCGCCTGCGTTGGGCGAGGGTGTGCCGTTCAAAGTCGGCGAACAGCTCAACTATCAAGTGTTCATCGGCAGCAACAACACTCCGATGGGTCTTGCGAGTTTTCAAGTACGTGGGCGCCAGCGTTATTTCGATCGCGACGGCGTCTTTCTGAATGTCACTGCGCAGACTACAGGCGCGGCTGCGGCGCTCTTTGTCGCAAGGGACCAGATCGACTCATACGTCGATCCAAAAGCGCTGCTGCCTTTTCGCACGGTCATGAACTTAGTGGAAGGTAAACGACGTTTGAATCAGACGCTGAATGTGGACCAGGAAACAGGAGTCGCGACCAGCGACGGCGGTACACGTATCGAAATACCAGTCGGAACCCATGATTACCTGTCGTTCTTTTATGCGGTGCGTACTTTCAATCTCGCACCCAAACGCAGGAACGCGATCTCAGTGCTGGTCGAGAACAAGCCGAAGACATTGTATGTAGAGTCGCAGCAACGTGAGACGATTCGTTTAGGCAATCGCGAGCTACCGGCGATCGCGTTGTCGATAACGACTGATGATCCACAGCCTGACAAGTATCAATTAAGGATGTGGATTAGTGAGGATCGTCAACGTCTGCCACTGCGCCTCACGTGTATGACCAAGCTCGGCCTGATACGCGCCGACCTCGCGATTCTCCCCACGACACCTCAATAGATTTGTTAAATCCGCCTTGATCCCGGACCAATCCTGCCGTGAAATTGAAATCTATTTTCAACTCGGCTATACTTTCGCGGCCATGCTGAATTCCTTCATCATCGTTATGCGTGAAGGCTTCGAGTCGTTCCTGCTCGTCGCCGTTATTCTCGCTTACCTCCGCAAATCAGGACAAAACTGGCTGACTTCTTCCGTCTACGTCGCCATTGCCCTCGCGCTCGCCGCCAGCGGCGGGCTCGCTTACCTGCTCAACACGGGTGTTGAAGATGCCACCGTCCATAATATTTTTGGCGCTTTTTTCGGCGGCTACATCAGCCAGTTCTTTGCGAATGAAGCACTACGAGAAGCGATACTCGGTGTGATTGCGATGGTCATGGTGGGCACGCTCGTGATTCACATGTGGCGCACGGGCCCGAAAATTCAGCAACACATACGCGAACGATTGAGCGCTGCGTCTTCGAAGAGCTCACGCCTCGCGGCAATTGCGGGTGTGTTTCTTTTTACGTTCCTGATGATCACGCGCGAGGGAATGGAAACAGCCTTGATGTTGATGCAGGTGAAAGATCCAAGGATGATCAACGGCGCGCTGCTTGGTCTACTTGCTGCAATCGTGTTTGCGTTAGGCTGGGCCAAGTTTGGTCATTTGATCAATGTGAAGCGATTTTTTCAGGTGACGGGAATCTTCCTGCTGCTGTTTATGATCCAGGTTGGCATCTATTCGTTCCACGAGTTTACGGAGGCGGGGCTGCTGCCGAACAGCGAATTCCTGCACCACGCTACCGAAAAGTTTTCACCTGACGGGTTATACGGCAAGTGGTTTTCGCCGATCATGATCGGCATCTGTGCGTTGTGGCTCCTCGGTGCCTGGCTGATCGATCGAAGAACGAAAAAGTCTCAAAACGAGCCGCCGATTACGAGGATAACATCCGCGCCAGTTCTCGTTTCAACAACTTCCCTGTCGGACCTTTCGGAATATCGTCAACAAAGTGCACAGTCTTCGGGCACTTAAAGTCCGCCAGTCGCGATTTGCAGTGATCAATAACTTCCTGCGCTGTTGTGTGTGCGCCGGGCTTTAATACGACTACTGCCGCGACCTCTTCACCGTAAAGATCGTCAGGAACGCCCACCGCCGCTGCCGCCGCAATGTTCGGATGCTGGTACAACACTTCGTCAATCTCGCGCGGGTAAATGTTTTCGCCGCCGCGAATGATCATGTCTGACTTGCGATCGACGATGTAGTAAAAACCATCAGCGTCGCGATATCCGATGTCGCCCGTGTGAAACCAGCCATTGCGAAATGCCGTCGCATTTGCAGCGTCGTTTTTGTAGTAACCCTTCAAAATATTTTCGCCGCGCAAAACTATCTCGCCCAACTCTCCGTCCGGCACTTCAAGATCTTCTTCATCAACGACGCGCATCTCGTTACCGATTGGAACTCCGCACGAGCCTGGCCGGCGACGCTGATCGGGTGGATTGAAGGTCGAGCGACAGGTCGATTCTGAGAGGCCATAGCCCTCGACCACGAGACACTTAAACGTCTCCTCAAAACGTCGCAACACCTCAGCAGGCACAGGCGCGGAACCACACATTGCGAAACGCAACTGATCGGTTTTCAAGCCTTCGGGCACTCCGTCCGGGTACGTGCTCAACAACATCGAGAGCATCGTCGCGACTGATCCAAACGACGTGATCTCGTAGTCGGAAATGATCTGCCAGAAACGCGACGCTGAGAACTTCGGACTCACGACGGTCGAGCCACCTGAGTAAAGCGCCGACATCGTTGTCACTGAAACGGCGTTCATGTGAAACAACGGCATCACCGTCAATAATCGATCCTTTTCTGTGAAGCCAAGCCAACTGCTGATCTGGCGTGCGTTGGCGATGACGTTACCGTGCGTGAGCAGGCAGCCTTTCGGTTTCCCTGTGGTGCCGGAAGTGTAGATGATGATCGCTTCGTGTTCTTTGTCGATTTCCTCACCTGGATCAGGGCCTCGAATCTCTTCGCGCGTCGCTTCTGTTTCGTTATCGAAACGGATGATCGCCGCCAGACTCGAAAGCTCGTCACGAATCGTATCGATCAGCGGCATGAACTCGGAATTGACGAGCAGGGCGCGCGCTTCTGAGTTTGAGATCACGTACGCGATTTCCTGAGACTTCAGCAGCGAGTTGATCGGTCCCGCCAGCGCTCCGATTTGCCAGCAAGCGAAGTAGGCGATGACATACTCGACGCTGTTCGGCAACAACAGGCTAACAACGTCGCCCTTTCTCACACCCTTCGCCACAAGCATTCGCGCCGTACGCATCACGGCTGCTTTGAATTCCTTGTAAGTAAACTCGCGCTTGTCGGCTTCAGAAAATAGGAACGGCTTATCGGGCGCGGCGTTCACGCGTTGTCGTAGCAGTTCAGGGATGCTCCGGGGTTCCGCAGTCATGGTCGTTTATTAAGCCACAGATGAACGCGGATTAACACGCAGGCATGATATATTCCTGCACTCATGAGTACTTATCGCAATTTTATCGGCGGCAAATGGATCGAGTCATCCTCCAGCCGCACCGCGCAAAACATCAACCCGGCCAACACCGACGACGTCCTCGGCACTATTCGCCAGGCGACACGCGAGGAGGCACGTGCTGCGGTTGAATGTGCCGCAAGTGCATATCGCGGGTGGCGTGCAACTCCCGCTCCAGCTCGCGGCAAAATCGTCGCATACGCTGCTCGTTTACTCGAGGAGAACAAGGAAGAACTGGCCCAACTCCTTACACACGAAGAAGGCAAGACGATCGCGGAGTCACGTGGCGAGCTGCAACGCTCGATCAATGTTGCTGAGTTTTGCGCGGGTGAGTCACGACGCATGACGGGCGAGACGATACCGTCAGAGCTCCCGTTGAACTTCGCCTATACGATTAAACAACCGCTCGGTGTTGTTGCGTGCGTGACGCCGTGGAATTTTCCTGTCGCGATCCCGGTATGGAAGATCGCGCCCGCGCTCGTCGCCGGCAACACGGTCGTCTTCAAACCCGCGTCGATCACGCCTGCGACCGCAGTCCGGATCGTGGAGCTCTTTGAAGCCGCTGGCATCCCACCCGGCGTTTTGAATCTCGTGCTTGGCTCAGGCTCCGAAGCCGGCGACGAGATCATCAATCATCCGGCCGTGAAAGCGATCTCTTTCACTGGTTCAAACGGTGTAGGCATCCGTCTGTACGAACAGGCATCACGACGCGGTGCTAAGGTGCAATGTGAGATGGGTGGAAAAAACCCGGTTGTGATTCTCGAAGATGCCGACATGGACCTCGCGGTCGAATCGACAGCGCAGGGCGCATTTGGATCTTCGGGACAGCGTTGCACGGCGACGAGTCGCGCAGTGGTCGTGGATCGAATCGCCGACGAGTTTGTCGAACGCGTTGCTAAGCGAGCGGAGTCGATGCGTATCGGGCCCGGATCGGATCCAGCGACGGAGATGGGACCGAGTGTCGACGAAAATCAGTTCAACACTGTACTCAGTTACATCAACATCGGTCGCGAAGACGGCGCCACACTCGTTTGCGGCGGTTCGCGTGCTACTGGTGACGGGCTCGACAAAGGTTACTTCGTTCACCCAACTGTCTTCGATCACGTGACGCCCGACATGCGAATCGCGCGCGAGGAGATCTTTGGTCCAGTGTTGTCAGTGCTGCGGGTGAAGGATTTCGAGCATGCGATGGAAGTGGCGAACGATACCGAGTATGGGCTCTCGTCTTCCATCTTCACAAACGACGCCGCGCGAATCTTCCGTTTTGTTGACGAGATCGAAACGGGCATGACACACATCAACTCTCCAACGACAGGCGGCGAAGCGCATGTTCCCTTCGGCGGCACCAAAGGCACAGGCATCGGCGACCGCGAACAAGGATCAACCGCACTCGATTTCTATACGGAGCTTAAAGTGGTCTATGTCGACTACACCGGCCGCAAGCGTGAAGGCAATCTTTATTAAAGGGGTCTTGCTGGTTTTATTTGGCTGCGTAGCAACGGCCGCGGCGCAATCGAACCGAAGCGTCTATACACCGATCGGCGACAAACAGTGTCGCGTCATCAAGTCTGCGGAGGCAGGCGACGACGGCTACGAAGCACGCTGCCGCGGTACGGCTGGTTATAGTTTGCTGCTGAGCGAAGGTGATCTGCGTCAGAACATCACCGTCATCACACCACAAGGTGCGAAACACTCTCTCGATCTGTGGAGCGTTGTGAGTGGCGGCTTTTCAAGTGTCGGCCCAAAAGCCGAGTGGCGCATCGCGAAGTCAGCGCCGGTCGCATTAATCCTTCGTTACAACGCGAGCGAAGATCCGGATAAGCCTGACAGGCTCACGTCCTATTTAGCCGTGACGAAGATCACCGCAACAGAAATCTGCGTCACCGACAGAATTTCACCTGGCCCAACAGCAAACGAGGACGCCCGTCGCGCCGCCGACGCCTCCTCAACAAAATCGTGTCTCAAGAACCAAAACTGAATCTGTGGCAAACATGAAAACTCTAATCAAAAACGGTCGCGTTGTAACCGCGGTCGATGACTACAAGGGTGACGTCCTCATTGAAAATGACCGGGTGTCGGTCATCGGGACCAATCTCCAGATGGAAGCGGACCACACCATCGATGCGAACGGAAAACTCGTCATCCCCGGCGGTATCGATCCACACACGCACATGGAACTGCCGTTTGGCGGCACCGAATCTTCCGACGACTTTCGCACGGGGACGATTGCGGCTGCACACGGCGGCACCACCAGCATCATCGACTTCGCGGTGCAGTACAAAGGCCAGTCGCTGATCGAAGGTATCGATAACTGGCACAAGAAAGCCGAAGGCAAAACCGCTATCGATTACGGCTTCCATCTCATCACCACTGAGCTCGAAGACAAACAGATCGAAGAACTCTACACCGCTATGGACGAGGGCGTGACCAGCTTCAAAATGTTCATGGCCTATCCGGGAGTGTTCCTCGTAGACGATGCGACGATTTTTCGGGCGATGTCCGCCGCGGGCGAGCGTGGTGGACTGATCTGCATGCACGCCGAGAACGGAATCGTCATCAACGAGATCATCAAACGCGCACTCCAGCAGGGCAGGACAGCTCCGAAGTATCACGCCTTAACGCGTCCGACAGTTGCCGAAGCCGAAGGCGTTCATCGCGCGATCGCTATCGCCGAAATGGCCGAGTCGCCGGTGTACATCGTTCACCTGTCCTGCGCTGACGCATTGAACCAGGTGCGGCAGGCACGCGATCGCGGCATTCCCGCGTTCGCCGAAACGTGCCCGCAGTATCTCTTCCTCTCGCTCGACAACTATGACGAGCCTGGATTCAACGGCGCCAAATACGTCATGACTCCACCACTGCGTGAGAAATCAAACCAGGATGAGCTCTGGAAAGGTTTGAAGATGGACGATCTTCAGGTCATCTCCACCGACCACTGCCCGTTCTGCATGAAGGAGCAGAAGGAGCTCGGCCGCGACGACTTCTCGAAGATTCCAAACGGGGCGCCGGGTGTCGAGAACCGCGTGCCGCTGATTTACAACGGCGGTGTAGTTGAGAATCGCATCAGCCTCAATCGTTTCGTCGAGCTCACGTCAACAGCGGCGGCAAAGATGTTTGGCCTGTTTCCAAAGAAAGGAACGATCGCGGTCGGCTCCGATGCTGACATCGTGATCTTCGATCCCAACAAGGAACAGACGCTCAGCGTCAAGACACAGCACATGAACTGCGACTACAACGCGTACGAAGGCAAAAAGATCAAGGGCGTGGTCGAAACGGTGCTGTCGCGTGGCAAGGTTGTGATCGACGAAGGAGAGTTCAAGGGCAAACCTGGTAACGGACAATTCCTGAAGCGCGGTACCTGCGTAAACATTTAGGGACCATATGACAACTCAATCCCCCGCCGCTCAACACGATTTCGTAGAGCTGGAAACCGACGTCTCACACAGCCCACTATGGAACCGCGATCTCGCACCTACAACAATCAAGGAGAGAACGTGGTCCACCTGGAACATCGCCGCTCTTTGGATCGGCATGAGCGTCGTTATCACCACCTACACACTCGCCGGCGGTTTCATCGAAGCAGGCATGAACTGGTGGCAGGCGATGATCACGATCCTACTCGGCAACACGATCGTGCTCATTCCCATGATCCTTAACGCGCATGCAGGCACGAAGTACGGCGTGTCGTTTCCAGTTCTCAGTCGCGCTGCATTTGGAACCAGGGGAGCAAACGTGCCCGCGATGCTACGAGCAATCGTCGCGTGTGGGTGGTTTGGTATTCAGACGTGGATCGGCGGCACAGCCATCGACACACTCCTGGGAGTAATGTTTCCGGCGTGGAGCACGTCCCTGTCTACCGTGATCCTCGAAGTACCGCTTCACACATGGATCGCGTTCTTCCTGTTCTGGGGTATTCAGGTTGTCATCATCCTCAAAGGCGTCGAAGGAATTAAATATCTTGAAACGTGGTCGGCTCCCCTTTTGCTCGTCGGTGGCCTGGTGCTGCTAATCTGGGCTGCCTGGCGTGCAGGCGGCCTCGGCCGTGTGCTAACAGAATCGGCGGCACTGCAAAAACAACAGAATGATTTCTGGGACATCTTTCCCGGAGCACTCACCGCTTCGGTCGGCTACTGGGCCACGTTGAGTCTGAACATTCCGGATTTTACGCGCTACGCCCGCTCGCAAAGATCGCAGATGCTGGGCCAGGCGCTGGGCCTGCCGTTGACGATGACGGCGTTTGCATTCATCGGCGTCGCGGTAACGAGCGCGACGCTTTTAATCTATGGCGTTGCGATTCCGAATCCGGTCGATCTGATGGCTCGTTTCGACAATGTGCTCATCATACTGGTCGCTACAGCCGTCATCTTCACAGCACAACTCACAACCAACATGGCGGCGAACGTCGTTTCACCATCGAACGACTTTTCGAATTTGAACCCGCGACTGATCTCTTACGTTACCGGCGGTCTGATTACGGCCGTGATCGGGATCCTGATGATGCCCTGGAAGTTAATGGAGTCGATGAGTGCTTACATCTTTACCTGGCTGATCGGGTATTCGGGATTGATGGGGGCGATTGCCGGCATCCTGATCTGTGATTACTGGGTGATCAGAAAACAACACCTCGACCTCGCTGGTCTGTTCGAAACAAACGGACCGTACTCATACCGCAAGGGCTTCAACTGGCGAGCAATCGCTGCGCTCTGCATCGCTATCACTCCGGTGGTTCCCGGTTTCGTGAGGGCGGCAACCACGCCCCGTGGCCAGGTCAGTGATCCAAACTTCTTCGACAGCCTGTACACTTATGCATGGTTCGTTACTTTTGCCCTCGGATTCGGCATATACTACGTTTTCATGAGGAACCGCGAAGGGAGAAGTTTAGTTAATGCCAGGCACCGTTAAATGCGCATTGATACAGTGTGCGAACGCCGCCGCCACCGATCTGCCGATCGAGGAGATCAAGCGGCTGAACATTGAGAAACACCTAAAGTTTATTGAAGAAGCCGCGAAGCAGAGCGTGCAGATCCTTTGCATGCAGGAGATCTTCACGACGCCGTATTTTTGTGCCGAACAACAGACGCGCTGGTATGAAGCGGTGGAGCGAATTCCCGATGGTCCAACCGTGCGGTTGATGCAGGAAGTCGCGAAAGATTACGGCATGGTCATTGTCGTACCGATCTATGAAGAAGAGCTCACCGGCATCTACTACAACACCGCCGCGGTTATCGATGCTGACGGCAAGTATCTCGGCAAGTATCGCAAGAACCACATTCCACACGTGAACCCCGGCTTCTGGGAGAAGTTTTACTTCCGTCCCGGAAATCTTGGTTATCCTTGCTTTGAAACAGCGTTTGCTCGCATCGGCGTTTACATCTGTTACGACCGGCACTTCCCGGAAGGCGCGCGCGCACTCGGACTGAACGGCGCTGAGATTGTTTTCAATCCATCGGCCACTGTCGCTGGATTGTCGGAGTATCTCTGGCGTCTTGAACAACCCGCACACGCAGTCGCGAATGGCTATTTCATTGGCGCGATCAATCGCGTCGGTCACGAGCAACCCTGGGACATCGGCGAGTTTTACGGTCAAAGCTACTTCTGCGATCCACGCGGTCAGTTTGTTGCCGAGGCGCCGCGCGATAAAGACGCGCTCGTCGTGGCAGATCTCGATCTCGACAAGATCCGCGAAGTGCGTAACACGTGGCAATTCTTCCGCGACCGCAGGCCCGATACTTACGGCTCACTGGTAGCAGATTGAAACGGAGAACAACATGGATCTCTCGATCACCGTCAACGGCATGAAGTTTCCCAATCCGTTCCTCCTCGGTTCGGGGCCGCCGGGAACAAACGCGCGCGTGCTGGCGAAGTCGTACGACGCAGGCTGGGGCGGCGCTGTTGCGAAGACTATCAGCCTCGAGTCGGCGAAGGTCGTCAATGTTGTTCCGCGTTACGGAAAACTCCGTTCCAGATCAACGGGCGAGGTGATCGGTTTTGAAAATATCGAGCTGATCTCTGATAGACCAATCGACGTCTGGCTCGACGAGTTTCGACAGATCAAAAAAGAATATCCAAACAACATCCTGATCGCGTCGATCATGGAGGAGTACGAGAAGAGTCGCTGGCAGGAGCTGACGCGCATGGTCCAGGAGACCGCTGTCGATGGCTTTGAGCTCAACTTCTCGTGCCCGCACGGCATGACGGAGCGCAAAATGGGATCAGAGATGGGCGAGCATCCTGATCTCACTGAAGAAGTGACGAGCTGGGTGACGGAAGTGGCAAAGGTTCCGGTCTGGGCCAAGATGACGCCCAACATCACAAACATTCGCGAGCCCGCGATGGCAGCGGTGGCTGGTGGTGCGCACGGGATTTCTGCGATCAATACAATCTTGTCCGTGATTGGGGTCGATCTTGAAACGTTGCGGCCGATGCCGACGGTCGAGGGACACTGTGTTCCGGGTGGTTACTCGGCGCAGGCTGTGCGCCCGATTGCATTGCGCATGGTAAGTCAACTCGCACTCGGGCTCCCGGAGAGAATTACAATCAGCGGTATCGGCGGTATCGAGACATCGCACGACGCGCTCGAATTCATGCTGCTTGGATCGTCAACCGTGCAGATCTGCACGGGCGTGATGCTTCAGGGCGTGAAGATGATCGACGAGTTGAAGGAAGGCGTGGAGAAGTTTATGGTCGACAAGGGCTTCAACTCGGTCCAGGAGATTGTCGGCAAGAGCCTTCCCTATTTCTCAACGCACATGGATCTCGTGCAGCGCATGAAAGCCGCAAAGCGATCCAAGGCCGGCGAAGCGAGTCGCGACAACGAATGGGCCCAGAAAGACATCACCGAGAAGACCGCCGAACTAACTTCCAACTAAATCCGCGTTTTTAATCGTATAGATCCGCGGTTAAAATTCAGCGAGAACAGGCGCATGATCTGACGGCTTCTCCCACTTCCGAGGCTCGAGATCGATCCATGTGCGAACACTTCTCGCGATCAAAGGCTCGCTGATCCAAACGTGATCGATACGCAGTCCGAGATTGCGCCGGAAGGCGCCGGCGCGGTAGTCCCACCACGTGAAATGTCCGCCAGCTTCAGTGTGCAGACGAAACGCGTCGGTGAAGCCCCAGTCTTTTATACGCTGCAACGCACTGCGCTCTCCTTCGCTGAACATGATCCGTCCCTGCCAGAGTCGCACGTCGTGCACGTCGCGCTCCTCGGGCGCGACATTAAAGTCACCACACAACAATACAGGCGTCGTGCTGTCGTAATGGCTCACAAAAAAGTCATGCAGCCGCTCCATCCATGCGAGCTTGAACGCATACTTCTCCGAGCCAACCGCCTGCCCGTTCGGAATGTAAACGTTGACGATGTCGATGCCGTTGACGTTCGACGTTATTAGCCGCGACTGCGCGGTTGCATCGTCGTCAGGGTAGCCGCGATGTGTGGTATCGCATGTCTCACGCGTAAGGATCGCAACGCCGTTGTACGACTGCTGTCCGAATAGCTGGCACTGGTAACCGCGCTCCTGAAACAGCAACGTAGGAAACTTGTCATCCGTGCACTTCGTCTCCTGCATGCAAACGACGTCAGGTTGCACTGTGTCCAGCCAGCGCATCACTTGAGGCAGGCGAGCGAGAATTGAATTTACGTTCCAGGTTGCGATTAGCATTTTAAACCGACATCAAGAGGCCGCCGAGCAGAGCGCCGCGACGCGCGATATCGCCGGCTTCGATATGTTCGTGCACCGCGTGCGCGCCATCGCCGCTGATTCCCAGTCCATCGAGCACCGGGATACCCATCGCCGCGAGAAAGTTTCCGTCAGACGCGCCGCCAACTTGTGCCTCGCCCAGCTCGAAGTCCAGATCGGCCGCAATAGCGCGCGCCTTTTCGAATAATTCGACAACAGCCGCAGTGCGTTCCATTGGTGGCCGGTTGATCCCGCCCGAGACGAACACTTTCGTGCGGTCGTCGACCGGCTTGAGATTCGAGAGTATGCGCTCGATCTCGAGCGATTCCGCTGTTGTTGAAAAGCGCACGTCGATCTCTCCCTGCGCTTCGGCGGCGACGACGTTCGAGCGCGTGCCGCCATGGACCACGCCGACATTCAGAGTGATTCCCGATCCCGAAAGATTGATCGCGTGAAGTTGTTCCGTCTGACGGGCGAGCTCGAGAATCGCACTCGCGCCTTTTTCCGGCTCGAGTCCGGCGTGTGCGGCTTTTCCCTCGACCTTGATCGCGAAAATGCCCGTCCCCTTGCGGCTCGTTTTAACGCGACCACCGGACGCAGGCGGCTCCATCACAAACGCGCAGCGCGCCGGTTGCGACTTGGCTACCTGCTCGATCAACGGCCATCCGGACTGACTGCCAATCTCTTCATCACACGTTAAAACGAGGGACACTCCATACGCGGGTGTCTCCTTCAATTCGACAAGCGTGCGCAGCACTTCGATCGCGAGCGCGCAGTTTGCCTTCATGTCAAAGATTCCCGGACCATAAATCCGTCCAACTTCACGACGCCACGGGCGTTCGCTCAACGAACCGCGCGAGTGGACTGTGTCCGTGTGTCCGACGAGTAAAATTTGTTGCGCGTTGTTCGGTTTTTGAAATGCCTTGACTACGAGATGCTGTCCGAAGTCAGGCACGTCCACACGCTCGATCGCATCGACGCACGCGAGCCCCATTGCCGCCTGGACCAGCAGATCGACAACGGCGCGGCTGCCTTCTTCATCGCCCGAAGGCGACTCCACTTCAACCAGCGACTGGATAAACGTCTCGACGTCAGCTTGCCGCGTCTCCAGAGCGTCGAAAATCTCACGTGCAAGTTGCGCGCTCATTGGATTGTCTCTTTGCGAACTGTCAGTGCTTCTATACGCTTCAGGTTGACGTTAAAGCCGATGCCGGAAGCGTCAGGTGCCTTGATCGTCCCGCGTGTGCTGACCGTTACAGGCGGCTCGATGATGTCTTCTTCCCAGTAGCGCGCGCTCGCTGAGACGTCGCCGGGCAAAGTAAAACCAGCAAGTGTCGACATGGCGATGTTGTGTGCACGCCCGATTCCGGACTCGAGCATGCCGCCGCACCAGATCGCGATCCCGTGGTCGCGCGCGACCTGCTCGACGCGCTTTGCTTCAGCGTGACCGCCGACCCGACCGAGCTTGACGTTGATTATCCTGCACGACTCGAGCGCGATCGCATGAGTCGCATCTTCCGCCGAGCGGATCGACTCGTCTAAACAAACGGGAGTTTGAATCTGACGTTGCAACACGGAGTGATCAAAGATGTCGTCGTGTGCGAGTGGTTGTTCCAGCATCATGAGATTGAACTGGTCCAGTTGCTGAAAGAGCGGCACGTCAGAAAGTTTGTAGGCTGAGTTCGCATCGCCCATCAGGCGAATGTCGGGAAACTCCTTACGCACGCGTTCGACGATCTTCAGATCCCAGCCGGGTTTGATTTTGATCTTGATGCGCTGGTAACCGGCATCGACCTCCTTGCGAATCTTCTCGAGCAACGCGTCGGGAGTGTCCTGGATACCGATTGAGACGCCGCAGGCGATTTCTGAGTGAGTGCCGCCGAGGTGTTTCCACAGCGGAACACCCGCGTTCTTTGCTTCGAGATCCCAGCACGCGGTTTCGAGAGTCGCCTTCGCCATGCGGTGTCCGCGCACCGGCCTCATCAGTTTGAATGCGTGAGCGGCGCTCTCAAACTCTTTGCGCAACATCATCGGACCGAGAAACTCAGTCAGTG
>DAIOGT010000011.1:0-51180 GCA_036745095.1 Pyrinomonadaceae bacterium | reverse complement strand
TGGTCTGATAATTGAGTCCACCCGGATCTTCATAAACTTCAATCAGCCGTCCCAGGGCATCTGTCACGCTTTTTCGTGCTTTGCCGGCTTGATCCGTCACAGTTATTGTGTTGGCGTTATAGCTGGTCGTAACAGTAGCGGTATCAGGCGTGCTTACGGTTTTAACCCTTCCCAGCAGATCGTATACGGTCGATGAATACACGGCCGTCTGCCCGGGCAGCGATGGACGAAAAGGATTACTCACCTGTTTTGGCCGTCCCAATGCGTCATAGGTCGTTTCCACTTTTACATCGCCCTGCGGATCGCGCGACCACGCCTCTTTCGTCCGGCCAAACCCGTCCGTCACTGTCCACGACCGCAGCTCGCTGTCAGTAAATGTGGTTTGATCTGTTGCGGTCAGTACGTCATTCGCACTTAGCGTGACACCGAAAGGCGTGACCGCAGGCGCGTAGTACATCAGAGTACGACTCTGCACGTTCGCCACACCCAGGGCTGCAATCACCTGTGTTGGCCGGTTAAATGGATCGTTGTAAATTGTTTGCGTAACGACGTTGTTGCGATCGCGAAAACCTGTCAATAGACCGGTGGCGTAGTTGTATTGCGAGCGGGCCGTATGCACCGCAGCTCCAGATGCCGGCGGTGGACTCGTGATCAGTGTCGGTAGCGCATAGGTTGGCGTAGCCGGATTGTTAGTAGGTGTGCCTGGATTACTCCCATCTCCAAAGTCATCAGCGAAGCTAATCGTGGTCACGTTGCCACGCGCGTCTTTCACTCCTACGACGTTGCCGATAATGTCATACCGCGGGTAGGTGTAGATATAACTTCCGCTGGTGTTAAGCCACGTCCCGACTCGCGTGGGATTGCCGCGTGTTTTTTTACTATCGCCGTAATTGGAATCATGCTGGCTTACAGGGCTGTAGCCGTTGAGGAGCGCATGATTATTATCGCTGACATAAACATCATATTCAGTAACGGTCTGTGCTTTCTGATTGCCACTACCGTCATAAACCGTTTGTGTTTCCGGTAGGCCCAGCAAGTGAATGGAATCGTCACTTCGATAATTGAACCCGAGGTTGTTTGAGACGTAACTCGTTACAGTGCGGCGCTTCAAAGTTTGGTCGAAATCATATTCCTTGACTTCAGTCCGATTGTTGAACTGATCGTACAACGTCTCGACCTTGGCCATCAAACCCGTCTCGAGGTAACGACGCTCCTGATTTACACGGTTGTCGTTCGCCGGTTGCTCTTGCGCATAACCGGACCACGACACAGGCGCGCGCTGTGTCCAGTCTCTTTCGACAGCAGAGAGCACGGCCGTGCCATCGGCATTTCGAGTTTCGGTTCGCCATTCGAGGCCGGTGGACCAAAGAGTGTAATACGAGCCGTCATGAAAACCCTGCCCGCCGAGATAGTCGGTGTAACGACCACTCGGTTTAAATTGATGACGCTGATTGAGCAAAACTTCTTGTGCCGGCGAGAGGGCTTTGACGATAACGTCTGTGGCCGAATAGATGTACCTCCAGCTCCCCAGAAGTGTGCTTCCATCAAATAACTGTTGTTGGAAAACGGTGCGATCGACCGCTCCCACGTCGGTGTGAAAGCCTCCGACAGTTTCCCACGGTTCAGAATTGCCCGCCGGAACGGTGCCCGGGATATAGTCGTACCAAAGCTTGCCACCGGTAGGTAACTGTGCCTCTGCAACTTCGCCGAACACGTTGTACTTGAAACGAAGCGAACGCTGGTCCGGTAGCACCACTTCAGCGACGACATGTAAGTCATCGATCCTTTGCACGAATTCTCCATAAGAGAAAGGGAAAAGCGACACCGGCGAGGAACCAGGACACGAGGGTGAAAAGCCCTTACTTAATGGATCATACGTCCCACTACAAACGGCTGACGGAGGTGTGATGTCGCTGCGGTAGTTATCTCGCATCGCACTTCGCTTTACCTTGATGTAATGGTTCCCCGTGTAACCCGGCACTGTTACGAGGACGGCAAGAGTGACGCTCGGATTGTCAGGGTCGGCGACAAAGTATTGAAGTGTAGTAATTCTTCCCAGTTGATCTTTGTATTCAATCTTATCCGGTGAAGTGGTATAGGTAATGTCGATTCGATTCCCATTTCGATCCGTGATTGAGGTGCACCGCATCCCAGTGAAACGGTAGCGCATACCATCCGCTGTGATGACGACTCCGCTCAAATTGCCGAACTGCTGAGCTCCGGCGTTGTCGTTATCGCTGATGTATATTGTTCCGGATCCATCTGTTGCATGCCATCGCTTGCCCCTGCTCGTCGAAACCAACCCGGCGCAATCACTCGAAAGGGGCGCGCCGTCGTATAAATCATCGCGAAACTCTATCTCACCTCTGTCGGGCAGCATGACCGTCAGCTTTGGGACGGTGTGCGTATAACATCCGCCGTTTGGTCCTCCCGGGGGCAGCTTGTTGATACGAACAATTCGGTTGAAAATTATCGGTGCGCTGCCGATGGTCCATCCTGGACCGACACGTTGATAGAAGTCGAGCAAGGTGTCACCCTGGGCGTAATCAGCATAAGCGGCTTGGAATGGTTGAGATTGCCTGTCGAGCGCAGTATCCATGCTCGCGGACCAGACTTTGCTGCTGTAATTCAGGGTCAAAGGGATAGAAAATCCACGGCCTCCCACCGTGGCCAGAGGAATCTTAAAGTTCAACGTCCCATTGCTCAGATTCACGGAGCCAAGTTCAGTCGAGATATAACTTCCCAGTTGGGAGATCCCGGCCGCATGTTGGGGAGGAGTGCCTTTGTCGTATTGTGACTGTTCCTGTGCGAACGTCAGCGATGAACAGCCGATTAGTAAGGCGACGATACAAGCATGTATTTGATACCGTGGGTGACTGTGCATGAGGGGTTCCTTTGACAATGAGTCCAATTAAAAGACCGCAACTTCTGCGAATTGTGACGCGCAGAATTAAGGATTGGCGATCACTAAGCTCTGGATTTCAGGTCGTTCAGGAGAAAAGACTCGATAACGCCCAGGCGCAAGTCGCACCTCTCCTCGACTGCGCCAGAAGTCTTTTGGAAAGGCTATTTCGCCCACCTTCTCCGGAACACTTCCAGAAATGCGTTGGACCACGAAACGGCTATTCTTTCCAGTGCGATCTTCAAACGACATCGCTACACGCCCGGCGGGAACCTCGAACTCGCGGGGATACAGCGCCACGTCGTACACCGTGAAGCGGATATTCTTTAGCGGATCGTTAGGGGTCTGTACTAACGCATCAGTAGTGGGTTCGCTGAACTTTGTCCAATGTAGCGTCCTCCACCTTGGGTAGAGGGTAAACACAGTAACGATTGCTAAAACACCGATAGCTGAGGGGAAAAAGAGTTTTTGCATAGCCAATGAACCTCGGTGGATAGGAGCTACGTAACAAAGCAAGTAGAACAATCCGTTACAGGACCGTTGCTCTCTATTTAAATCCTTTGAGTGTCCTTTGCGTTGGTTATTGGAGAAGGTGCTCAGAGAGAGCGCAGCACCTGGGCCGAATGCGAGGACAAGGAGGCTTAATGCTACAGTAAAGAAATTAAATTAGTCAAAAATATTTCGGCCGTCTGCTGCTTGTTACGCTCAAAATCCGTCGCGGTCTGTTCCTTGGCACAGAGCACCCGCTGGAAGTGAGCTCGAGCATTCTGAACCTTCGTTTGCTTCTGATGATAAAGCGGTTATGCTTGATGTCGCTTGCATCACCAAATCGCATTCTGAAAGATCGTTAGGCGTCTGTAGCTAAGATAAAAGCCTGGCACTGAGGCGCGTGTTGCCGGTGTCGGCAACGTGCAGATCGATTAACATGCGAACTTCGTGCTCCGAGCACAACCCACACGATGCGTCTCTTCCCCGTGCTTGCAATGTTAATCTCCGCGTTCGCGGCAGGCGCGATCAATTCTATTGCCGGCGGAGGAACGCTGCTCACGTTTCCGGTTCTCATCTGGCTTGGGCTCGATCCGAAAGTTGCCAATGGGACCAGCACAGTGGCCCTCTGGCCCGGCCTGTTCGGCGGACTCTTTGGCTACCGCAAAGAGCTTGAGCACAGTTCTACAGTCCTTTTTCGACTCGGCGTCGCGAGTCTCATCGGAGGCGCGCTTGGCGCACTGCTACTCGTTCGAACGCCCGCAAAACTTTTTGCCGACCTCGTTCCCTTCCTGATCCTGTTCGCAACTCTTCTTTTCATGTCGAACGGCATCGTCAACCGGCGCCTGAGACTCGGGTCGCTCGTTGACAAACCGATGGGTCTTTGGTGGACGGGCGCCATGGTCTTCCAATTTTTCTCCGCGATGTATGGTGGTTATTTCGGAGCGGGCAACGGCATCCTCATGCTGGCGGCGCTGGGCGTGCTCGGGATGAACGAACTGCACCGGGCAAACGGCATCAAAAACTTTCTTGGTATTTGCATCAACGCGATTGCGGTGTTGATTTTTGCCGTCGCGGGGTACGTTGTTTGGCGAGATGCGGTGTTAATGGCTTGTGCCGCGCTCGCGGGCGGCTACTTCGGCGCGAACATGGCGATGCGTGTCGGGCAGAAATGGGTGCGCCGCGGGATCGTGCTGATCGGATGGATAATATTTTTCGTTATGCTCTGGAAAGTGCGCCAGCAGCCTTAATGAGGCCACACAGTAAAACCACCAAACTGCCGCGCGAGTTCTATCAGCGACCTGACGTGCTCACTGTTTCTCGTGATCTACTGGGCAAGTTGCTCGTCGTGCCCACGGCCGATGGTACGAGGGTGTCCGGGAAGATCGTGGAAGTCGAATCCTACCGCGGTCCTGAAGACAGAGCGTCACATGCATACGGAGGGCGCCGCACAAAACGTACGGAGACGATGTATCGCAGTGGCGGCGTTGCGTACGTTTATTTTGTTTACGGCATGTATTACCAGTTCAACGTCGTCAGCGGCATTGCGGATGTTCCGCATGCGATCCTCGTGCGCGCGCTCGAGCCTGTCGAAGGGATCGAAGTGATGCGAGCGCGACGGCATTCTCATCCCGATCACAATCTCACGAATGGACCAGGAAAACTCTGCATCGCGATGGGCATCGATCGACAACTCGACGGCGCCGATCTTCTCAGTGATCGCGTGTGGCTCGAAGAATTTGAAAACGTCTCACCACGCCGTGTCGCACGCGGGCCACGGATCGGCATCGACTACGCTCAGGAGTGGATCGACAAACCGTGGCGCTTCTGGCTGCGGGACAACCCTTATGTCAGCCGGTTACCGCGAATCAAAGTACGAACTTGATTGGCGGCGCACTGATTTTCGTCGTCGTTACCGGCTGTCCTTTTAAAAACTCCATCATTCCTTCCTTGATCTTGGGCGACGATAAGAACAACGGATCTGAGTGCACAGCGCCTTCGATGATCAGGTGCGTGCTGTTTGAGAATCCCTTCCGATACTCCTCGGCGTTGCTTACCGGTGTGCGCGCGTCAAGCGTTCCGGAGATGAACAACACCGGCACGTCCGATCGCAACGGCGCACGAAATTCGTCACCGAGATCTGGAGCGTTCCACTCGAGGCATACGTCCGGAAACGGCATGTTGAAAATGTCCTCCAGCAGAGTCCCCTTCGCTTCACGCGCAATCTGCTCGCGACGAGCCGCCGTCTGCCCCGAAGCACAATCCATCATGTAAGACATCGCCGAACCGATCTCACTGCGCGACTGGTTGAGCCAAACCTCCGCCGGGTTCGTAAAGTCGCCCTTTGCCGCGCGATAGAAGAGGGCCGGAAATCTCGCCGTCACAGTCGTGCCGATGTTGCTGGCAACGATGAACTGCATCACAAACTTGTTCACGATCACTTTGACCTTGAGCTTAGTGCGCCCGTCAGTGATCTCGACTGTTTCCGGCCGCGCATCCAAACGAGCAAACACTGACTTCATCAAGCCGAGAAAATCGGGAACCTCCTTTCCGATTTCCGGATCGGCTTTGATCACAGCAGCAAGATCTTCAAGGTGCTTCTGAATGTTGCTCGGCAGCTTGTACGAGTGGTCCGGCCCTTCAGTGCCGGCGAGAATCGCGCGCTGAATGCTCTTCGGGTGCCGGCGCATGGCCGCGAAGGCGAGGTGGGTTCCGTAGCTGATGGACCAGAGGCTGATCTGGTTTGCGCCGAGAGCTTTTCTCAGGTCCTCCAGATCGTCTGCACTTTCGTTCGTGTTGTAACCCGTCAGATCAACGCGTTGAATGTCGCGCCAGTACCGGGCACAACTGCGAGCGTTCTTTCGCAAATCATTAACGGCAGCCTCGCGTGTGGGCGGGACGTCGAGTGGGAGCGCGAGCCGGTTGAAGCAGCCGATGTTGGGTTTAGAGTGGCCGGTGCCGCGCTGGTCGTACGCGATCACGTCCGCGATTTCACGCAACGCCATGAACAAAGGAAAGCGAGTTCCTGTGGCAGCGCCGATGCCGGACCCGCCTGGTCCACCAGCAAGGTAGACGATCGGCGGTCCTGGATTCTTCGCGGTGCTTTTGAAACGCACGAACGCGAGCTCGATCAGGTTGGTTTGTGGGTTGGAGCGGTTCTCCGGAACGAGCAACGTGCCGAATTCCGCCTCGACTTTTTCCTTCTTGTCGTTTTCGAATGTGTACGGCTTGATTTTCAGAGTTCCGGATTTCTGTTGGGCGCAGATCGATGTGGTTAGGAAAAGTATCAGCAAGACACACTTGTAGCCAGACATACGCGATGCCTCCTTACGAACCAATTTTTAGCCGCGGATTAACGCAGAATTAACCTTCGATTTCCGAGATGGCCCAGCCGACTTTGGTGCTGACGCGAGAGTCCCGATCGTTCAGGGCTTGCTTCAAGGCCGGAAGGGCTTCGGCACTCGCGATCTCGCCCAGTGCTACGGCCGCGCCGCGTCGCACTTCGACACGAGCGTCCGAGAGCAGCACGTTGCAAAGTGCGGTTACTGCACGATCGTCCTTCATCTCGCTCAACGCCCAGACCACCAGTTCACGAACACGCCAGTCGTCATCTGAGAGCGTCGCTACGAGTTTCGCGAGCGCTCGTTGATCGCGCAGCTCGCCGAGAGCTCGTGCAGCAGCCATCCGCACCCATTCGTCGGAATCGCCAAGCAACGTAATGAGCTGCGGAACAACGGACGCTCGCTCGCCGGGCATCATGTCAGTCAACTCTCCAATCGCCCACGCGGCATTTCGGCGAACGACTGCGTTTGCGTTGTCGAGTTCGTTTGCCAAAGGCGCGAATGCCGGCCGGCCGAAAGAGGCAAGCGCCAGCGCTGCTTGTTCGCCCCGCGAAGGTTGTTTGAAGGTTTCGAGCGCGGGAGTCCAGCGACCGGTGGCCCAACAACGACTGAGTTCCGTTTTGGTGTCGTCGCCCAGCATCGCGATGAGGGTTGGAATACCTGCGACGTCACCACGTTTAGCCGCTTCACAGGCGGAAATGGCGCGGTCGTCCTGAGGTTGAGGCGCTCTCGTGTCTCGGTTTTCGTTGCGTGACTGTGGAACTACGTCAGTTGGTCCAACACGATCCTGCACCGCGGAAAGACTTGCAGTCAGGATCGATTGCGTGACTGCCGCGCGGACTTGAGTTTGCAACTCCACGGCGAACATCGAGAGAGATAGCGCCGACAAACATAGTAGCGACACCGCCGCGAACATCATGGTCCGCGCCACGCCGGCGCCTACACGCCTGTTGCTTCTCATAAGTCTCACGATCCTTTCCTCTAAGATCTCTCCGTCAAAAATGCTGAGCATGAATGCTTGGGGCGAGTACTGCCGGGAAACGTCAGCCGCCCACAGCAGCGAGCGTGCGTAGACTCTGGGCGCGAGCACAAGTCGCGTTACGAGCTCGTCGCAAGCAAGCTCGCGTGTACGATCGATCTCGCGTTTCAGCAAGTACGTGAATGGATGAAAAGAGATTGGCAGCGCGAAGAGCTCGCAGATGAGGTTCGTGAGAAAGTCGCGACGCGCGACGTGCGCCATCTCGTGACCCACAACTGAAAGAAGCTTTGCTTCGTCAACGGTTGAGCAATAAGCTTCGGGCAACACAATCAGCGGGTGTCGCGCGCCAATCGTGTACGGCACGCGTGCTTCCATCGATCGCGTAATTGCTACGTCTCGGATTCCAAAGAGATCGCAACATTGCCGTGCGGCTGCTTCGACTCCGGGCGGCAGGCCCGCGCGAGTTGCAGTCTTTCGCAGTCGTTCCTTGCGCTGCCAGAATCGGGCAAGCCTAATCGCGCCGGCGACGATGAAAAGCGCATAAGCAAGCGCGAGAAAGAGGGCAATCCGCGGTGTCGTCGTAACCGTCTTGCGACGTTGATTACCGACTCGATCAACCGTCGGAGCGCTTTCGTTGTGAGTTGTTGTTACAGAAGTGACGGGTTTAGGTTGAGGCGCAAGCGGCGTTGCGACGTGGAAACTCGAGACCCACGCGGGGATAAAGCGTGTTGCCGTCAGCAGCGGCACGAACAGACTTGCCGCAAGCGCGACGATCCATAGCGTATGCCGGTAACGCGCCGGTCCGTTCTTTAACAGCCACGACACAAGCGTGGTGACGGCAAAGATCGCAGGAATCTGCCAGGCCGAATTCAAAACAAAATTCAGGATGAACTCGCTAGTCCTTTGCATCGCTTTCTTCCTTTTCGATCAACGCACGAAGTTCTGCAAGCTTCTCCGGTGTCAGGTGTTTTTCCTGTAACAGGTTCATCACAAGGCCCTCCGCCGAGCCGCCGAAAAGCCGATCGATAAACTCGCGTACGGCCTGGCCGGTAAAAGCGGTGCGGCTGACGACCGGCTTGTAGATATAAGCCTTGTCTTTGAGTGTTCGTTTAACTTTTTTCTTTCGATGCAGGACGGTGAGCATCGTCTGGACCGTCGTGTAAGCAAGCTCGCGCTTCAGTTCTTTTTGCACCTGCTGGACAGTGGCAGGCCCCGTTTCCCAGAGCACCTGCATGATTTCAAGCTCGAGGGGCGTCATCTGTTCACTCTTGCGGCGCGGCATTGAAGCATTCTCTCCTAAGACTTTAGTTGGAGCATAGTCCCGCCCTGCTCGATTGTCAACTAAAACTTTAGTAGGACTGAAGCGCTGATCAAAAACGCGGGTTAATCGCTGCCGTAACGGATTTCCATGTGGCGAATGCGATAAGCGGCGAGGACGAGGACGATCACAGTGACCACCAGCATGCTCGGAACAGCGATATATGCGGGAGTGGGATCGGCTACGACTGCGAACGGCCCCTCCGAAAGCGGCACCGGCACGAGTGAGTTTAAGTAGTGAATTACGCTGACCTTTTTCAGCACCGGCGGCAGGAGAAAGTTGAGCCACTCCCAACCATAAAGCAGTACCGCCGGGATGATCGGATTGCGGACGAAGAGACCAACGACGAGGAAGAACGCTCCGTAACCGACACAGGCGAGTATCGTGATCCCGGCGTAAGTCAGAAGTTGCGATAGACCACGGCCTTCCGTGAAGTAGCGCACGCTCTGAGAATAGAAGTGAGGAAAATAAAGCAGCAGCATCGAGACCACCGTCGTCATCGTGAAGAGAATGATCGAAGTTACCAGACCCGAGATGTACTTCCCCACGACCAGCACTTCCCTTCTCACGGCGCTAAGAAAGTAGTAGTGCAAACTGCGATCGACGAGCTCGCCGCGAAACAGGTTCATAAAAATCCACGCCGAACCGAAGAAGATGAGTGTTCGCAAAATCAAACCGTTGTAAATGATCGAATAGATGACGCTGTATTGATTGAAATCTTTCCACTCATTTCCCGGCGGCGTAACGAGCGCGAGGAGCGCGAGCGGAAAGAGCGGCAACAGTGCAATCAGATAGATCAATACCGAGCGGCGGCTTAGAAAGTTTTTCTCGATCTCCATACGGAAGATCGCAGCGATCTGCCGGACCCACAGACCCCAGCTTGAATGCCTCTGTTCAGATCTGGCTTCAGCTACTTCTACCGCAGAACTCATTCGCTAAACTCCTATGCGCTACCGCCCGAAGTACCGATCAGGTACTGGTAAACCGCGCTGAGATCGTCATCGACCGGCGCTATGCCCTCCACATTTACTTCACCTTCAGCAACAGCATGATTCAGCATCAGGTAGAAACGGTCAGCGTCGCGCGTCTTTACAAACAGACCGCGGCGATCGTCGTGCAGCCGTGCTTCGACAACGTGATCCTGAGCGAAAACATACGCGGCGAGTTTCGCCGGCTGATCGCAGCGAATCAGGATCTGCATCGGGTGCTCTTCCATCTCGTCGCGCACGCCGTGAATGTTACCTTCAGCTACGATGTAACCGTTGTTCAGCAACACGACGCGGTCTGACATCATGTCCACTTCGTGCAGGATGTGCGACGAGATGATCAAATGCAGCCCTTCGGAAGCGAGTTTGCGAAACAGCGCGATCGTCTCGGCGCGCACCATCGGATCGAGACCGTTGAGCGGCTCGTCAAGAATCAAAACTGCCGGCTGATGAGCGATCGACTGGGCCAGGCGAATGCGTTGTCGCATGCCCTTACTATAAGCCGCCACCTTGCGGTCCGCGGCCTCAGCAAGGTTGACGCGCTCGATTGCCACCTGGCTCAACTCGCTTGCCTGCTTGCGATCGAAACCGTGGACCAGCAAAAAGGAATTAATAAACTCGCGACCAGTCACGCCTCTCGGAAACGAATCAAACTGCGTACAGTAGCCGACTTTGCGAAACAGTCGTTCCGGTTGATCAGTCGGAATCCCCACCAGTGAAACCGAGCCGCGGGTTGGTCGCAGCAGGCCCGTCATCAAATTCATCAACGTAGACTTGCCTGCTCCGTTTGGTCCAACGAGACTCGTAATGCCGGGCGCGATCTGGAGATTGACGCGATTCACTCCGAGTATCTCGCCATAGAACTTGGAGACGTTGTCGAAGATGATGAGCTGATCGGAGGAACTCATTTTCAGCGAACCACCTCGTAAGCCTTAATTTTCCAGTGCAGCACTGCGAGGCAAACTGCGCAAAACAGGAACAGCGCCGCCCAGCAGGCCCACAGCGGGGGCTCGAGGAGCAAAACTTCTCTGACCACGTTATCGTCGAAGTCGCTAATCTGAATCCTCCCCGCGACACGATCGAAAGTCCCAAATAGTCCTGCCGTTACATTACCCATAAGCCCGAACAGGCTGATGATGTTGGCCCAATGGGTTTGAAAAATAAAATTAACGATGCTTGCAAACACTGACGGGATAAACACGATTCCCAGCATCGCGCCACTCGCGACAATGCGCCACTTCAAGAGCGCCGAAACTGTTTGCGAAAGTAACCCCAGCAGCAGGATCCAAACCAGACCACCAATTATTATGGCGCTCGCTATCCAGAGGTTGCTGCGAAACCAGTCAAACCCTTGCAGATACGATTGAAAAAGGAACATCAGCAACTGCGGCACCCACGTGATCCACGACAACAGGATCAACAACACCGACATCTTTCCCATCACGTACTCAGTACGCGAGAACGGACGACAAAGATAAAGCGGCAGCGCGTTGTTTCGCAGATCGCGAGAAACGAGCGGCGGTCCAACCAGTAAGGCGACGAAGAAAGCAAAGCCGCCCTGGATGTTGACGAAGTATTGAAAAAACGTACCGTCGATCGGTATCAACTCCTTGGCGTTGATCTCCATGATCGCAAGGGCAGTGACGTTGTGATGCAGGTAGATCAGGACGGCTTCGACCAGCAACGGCAGAAAACAGATGACGTAAAACGCCGTGAACAGCTTCGAATTGAAGACGCCTCGCAACGTGTGCCGCGGGATGACTAAAAAGCGGCTGCCTTCGGGTGTCAGTTTGCCGGTGTACGGCTTATAAGTCTGTTCATAGACCGCCATAGCCGTTCTCCATTGCCTTCAGGAAGATGTCTTCGAGAGAATCGCGCTTGTAACTCAAACGCCTGAGCTGCACCTGGTGTTCATCGGCCAGACGATAGAGGTCGCGTACTTCAACGCCTTCCTGCAAAACAATCTTCAGTCGATGATCGCCTGACACGGCGTACTCACAACCGAGCTTCTGAATTGCCTGAATGAACTTCTGCTGGTCGCCGCGAGTTTCGAGCATGAGAAACTTGCGATTCGATTTACGTTCTTCTTCGAGATTGCAGTAGACGGCGATCTCGCCGTCACGCAGGATCAGGATCTCGTCGCAGCATTCTTCGACGTCGAGCAGCAAGTGCGACGAAAGCACGATGTGCGCGTGGCCGCTGTCGCGAATCTCGCGTATCAACTTGATCATGCGCAGGCGCGCCGGCGGATCGAGTCCGTTTGTGGGCTCGTCGAGAAAGATCAATCGCGGGCCATGAACGATCGCCTGGGCGAGCTTCGCGAGCTGCTTCATGCCGAGCGAATACGTTTCCAGACGTCGATAACGCGCCTCGCCGAGTCCGACATAAAACAGCGCCTCGTGCGCGCGTTCGAGGGCGGCTTCTGAAGGCAGGCCGGACAATTCACCCATCAGGCGCACGAAGTGGACCGCGCTCATCTTCGCAATGAACGAGTCGCGTTCGGGCATGTAGCCAATCAACGACCGGATCTGTTTCGTCTGATCGACGATGTCCATGCCGAAGATTTGTGCAGTGCCGGCTGACGGCGCGTGAAATCCGAGAAGCGTGTGAATGAGCGTCGTTTTGCCGGCGCCATTTGGACCAAGCAGACCAATCGCCTTACCACGCAGGTCGCCGCGAAGGTTTTTCAGAATTGGCCGGCGACCAAAAGTGACGCTGAGACCGTGAAGATCGATCACCGGCGGCTCAGTTAGAGCCATTTGAGCTTTGATCGGTTCCTCGGAAACCGAAGCGGGGAGTGCCATACTCTTTTTTATAACGCTGTGTCCTGATAATTCCAAACGAAGCCGAGTCCGAAGACTGTGCCCATCAGCAGAAAAGCCACAATGCAAGCTAACGCATCCGAGGGCGCTAAAGTTCTGCCGATCGCAAGAATTTCGATCAGGAAAACAGGCGTGTTGAGTACAACGGCGGAAGCGAGAGGAAAGAGCAGCGCCGGCTTGCATCCACCCATGCGTTGGCGTAGCCAGAACAGAGAGGGTGCATAGGCGAGGGAGAACAGCAGCGCCGCCATAATCATTGACGTGACTGTAACGTTGAGGCCGTGTCCGTCGACGACGAAAAACTTCGAGAGGACTAACAGGCCGAACAGCCACGAGACGAGTGAGATTGATACGAGCTTCATTGTATTTCTTTCTTAACGCGGATAAACGCCGATCATTTCTGATCTGCGTTCATCCGCGTTCATCTGCGGCTAATTAGACTTACTTCTTGTTCTTCATGCCGTGCTGGATGATGTGTTGCATCTCGAGCGCATTCGGCATTCCCAGGAGCGTTGCCGGACTGAGTCCGAATGGCCCACCTTCAGTGTTCGCGTTGAACGTGATGCTGTCGCCTTGCGCATATGCATACGCAAGTGTCGGCGCCATATCAGCCGCGATCGACTTGATTGCTTCCTGTGGTCCACTCGGAAGATTCTGCGCGGCCGTTGCAACACCCGCCGGCACGAGGCCGCCAATGTTGTGATAGAACACGGCCGAGAAGTTTGCATTGCCGTCAGCCGGCAAGCCTGCTGTGAACTTCGCGGACCGCAACAGCGACAAACCGCTTTCCTGCGATCTCAACGACCTCTCCACGAGGGCTCTGCTTGGGCCAACAATCAAGTACCCGTTGGCGTAAACATAGTTCACCTGGAGGGCGCCAAAATCCGCCGATTTCAGCGTGTAGTACGTCCTTCCACCAAGGTCGCTTTTTTCCCACGTCAACCCGGACTTACCGAAGTAGGCTGCCTGTTTATTCACCTCACCGACAACTCGTTCGAGCGTCTGTTGCAGGTGCGCGGGATCATTCACTTCAAAAACCAGCTTCCACGAAGGAGTCGGCAGGATTGGACCGTCGATCGCGAAGGCAAACTCTCCGCCCAATGGGGCCGCGATGTCATTGCGGATATCGAGACCGTGAGCGGTTTGCAGGTTGTCGAGATTCTTGCGCAAGTCAGGCGATACGGTCGCGAGCACGTTGAGCAGATCGTCAACCAGAGTCGCCGGATTCTTTACAACAAACCCGGCAACGACATTCGCGTCGGGCGAGATGTACTCGAGCGAGCCCATCGGTCCGGGCGCTGCGAGCCACGAAGGAATACCGCGGTTCGCATCATTGAAGGACAATGAAGCTTGCGTGTGCGTCTTGCCATTCGTGTCTTTCTGATCGAGAACGAAATACTTCACGCTCAGAATTCCCAATTGGTTCAAAGCAGCTTCCTGCTTGTCGGCATTCGGTCCCTTTGTCCGCTCATCTTTCGTCGCGGTCACGACTTTTTCGAGATTCGCTGCGACGACCAGACCCGCGCCTTCCTGGTAGACCTGCGCGATGCGGTTGCGGAATGGCGTGGCCGTGAAGCTCGTCACGTTTCCAGTCGAAAGAGCTGTCCCAACACCCTGAATCGGCTCCAGCTTCGGACTGGCGACCATCAAGTTTTCCTGAATCCAAACGAACAGCGTCTCACGCTTGTCATCAGACTGCGGAGCCGCCGTCATCGGGTTTTCGACAAACTGAATTTCCGGTCGCTTCTTGTCGCCAGCGTACTTAGCGATCTCCTGTTCGATAAACTGCCGGAATCCCTGCGAGTTCTTCAACTCGGCCAGGACCAGCGGTTCACTCGGGCGACCCTGATCGTTTATGGAAACTGAAACCGCGATCTCGTCGCCGAGGTATGAGCCAAACTGCCGAATCGTTTCGACCACCTGGTCCATGTTCTGTGTGCGGCCCGCCTGTTCTTTCTCCCACCACTGGCGCAGTGCCGCGTTCTGGCTCATGCGCTCCTGAATCACGCGATGCGATTCAACAATCGTGTTCGCGAGGTTCGGAAGCGCGGCGTAGACCACAGTGTTTTCCGGCATCAGGTCGAGCAGGTGCGTGGAATTGCGAACACCTGGCTGCTGAACGTTTTTCAAGGCGTTCTTCACCGAGGCGAGGCCATTCAACACTGCCGCATAGCGGTTCGCGTTGCGGCTCCACGCGACTTCGTCTTTGACTGGAATCGTCGTAATCGACGGATTAGTCGTGACTTGCTCACCCGGACGAAGCACACGATCGCTGCCCGCGTGATTCAGATTCACTTCGCCTTCGATGACGGAGATTCGTGACCCCTTGGTGCCGTTATTCACGGAGAAAACCGTGCCTGTAACACCCACAAGCGAATCACCACTCTCAACAAACAACTGTCCGTCTTTCTGTTTCGCGGCTTCAACGACGATGCTGCCGCGATTGAGGTGAATCGTTGTGTTCTTACCTGCCTTCGTCACATACAGCTCCGAGCGATCCTTCATTTCGATCAATGAACCGTCGCCCAGGCGAACAACAGCGCGACCGTCTTTCGCGGTGCGCACCTTATCGTTCTGTTGCAGCTTCGCGCCGTTCGCGACTGCTGCTGTTCGTGTGTCGGCGATCTGGTAAACCTGTCCTTCAGCCGCCTGAACCGTTACATCGAATTCGCCGTACGGCCAGAACCTTTGCACAAACGGAATCGCCAGCAGTCCGATACCGATGACGAGTGTCGCGGCAATGGCCCAGCGCATAACAACTGGTTGAAGGATGTAGCGCTTGTTGCGAGTAGCGGGTTTGATCGTGACTGAGCCTTTCGACCGCGCTTCATTCATCGCCCTGCGGCAGGGGATACATTCGTGCGTGTGGTCCACCAGCAACAGCGAGCGTGCTTCTGAAAGCTTGCCTGCGAGGTGCGCGGGAATCAATGACTGATAGTCTGCACAGGTTTCGATTCTGTCGACCGCCGGCAACTGAAACTCAGTGGCGCCTGAGGCTGCGGAGACGCGCGCCCAAACACGGTCTGCCGCTTTAGAAACTGCAGTCGGATCTATTTTCTCGTTTCGGATCTCGGCAGTAACTTTGTCGAGAATCTGGTCTTCTTTATTACTTTTCATGATGTTTCTCCAGATAGTGCCCAATCTCTTTTTTAAGTTTTGTGCGTGCGCGATGGAGAACTACGCCGACCACAAGCGGCGACGTGTTCATAAACGCTGCAATATCCTTGTTGTCAAAACCTTCGTAATAACGCAGAACGAACATCTCGCCGGCGGTTTTTCCGAGCCGCGAGACAGCCTGTCGCACGAGCGTTTGCAGCTCGCGATCGGCGTGAACCGTCTCCGGACTCTCGTAAGTGCCGGCGATCGACTCGACTTCGTTTTCATCGAGCGCTACGGCCCGGGAGCGCGTGCGACTGCGCAACAGGTCGAGCGAAGCATTTATAGCGGCGCGGGAAAGATAAGCCTCGGGATTTCGTGACCAGTCGTATTCTTCCCCGTGTTTGACGAGCCTGAGGAAGACCGTCTGAAGCACGTCTTCGGCGTCAGCGGCGCTGCCCGTAATCCGCTGTGCGGTCCGAAAAACTCGGCCGTGATGTGCCTGGAAAAGCGTTTCCAGATCGCTGGCGGGTTGATTTGTCACTAATCGCAAGGGTTTAACTGCTGCCTGCAAGGGTGTTCTCCTTCGTCTCCACCCTGAAGACGAACGGGTTAGGGCGTTATTAACACCCCCAGGCGCAGATCGTAAAATCGGCCACAAAGAAGGACAAACTTTGAACTACTTAACGGTTTCCTGTGCGTTTTGTGCCTCTTTGCGACTGATTGAGTCAAGCAGATTCAAACGGTTTCGGGCTTCAGCGGCCGCGGCGGAACGCGGGTAACGGCGGACCAGCTCGCGCCAGACGGCGCCGTCGTAATGGAAACGCCTGGTAGTTTTGTCGAAAATGAATCCGACGCGCTGGCGGTTGTAGCGGTCGAGACCGGTGTAGTTCAGGTAATAACTGAACTCCGGCGCATCGACCACGCTTTCCTTCAGCCGGCGAGCGGCGTCGATTGATAGTTTTGCAGCCAGAGCTTCAGCCGTATCGCCGAGGAGCAATAGAACTTCGGGACGCATTGGCGATCCGCGAAAGTGATCGAGAAAGATCCGCGCGCGGGCTAGCCTATCAAATGCGTGTGAACGTTCGATCAGACTTAATAACCTTCGGTCATCGCCTGGGCGCGAGGGTAAAACGACAGCTTCGCGTTGAATCCAGCCGTGAGTGCGTGTCGAAACGTTTACGAGTAAGAACGTGACGCCATCCGAGCTTGTCTTCAAAGATCGGACAGCGAGAAGTCGTCCACGACTGAGTCGTCGCACGAGTCGTCCGTTGAGCTGCGGCGTGACGCGCAACGCCGCGAGCCGTTCATCGACCACAATCGCCAGCCGTCCTCCTGCCGGGGGCTTTTTCTGTGCATAAGCGATTACTTGAAGACAAAGAATGAAGAGTACGCAAAGCGTGAGCTTGTGAGGAATCATGTTTTGATCTCCGATCGTGAGGTTTTGAATTAAAACTTAAACCGCGGCAATTCTTTCCCTGAACGGCGCATGATGAAAATGGCAGATCGCCACCGCCAGCGCGTCTGCCGCGTCATGCGGCGCGGGCACGCTCTTAAGCGCAAGCAGTAAGCGCACCATCTCCTGCACCTGGTGCTTCTCCGCGTTTCCATAACCAACCACCGTCTGCTTGATTAATCGCGGTGAATAC
The DNA here is from genome assembly GCA_036745095.1 of Pyrinomonadaceae bacterium. Taxonomy (GTDB): domain Bacteria; phylum Acidobacteriota; class Blastocatellia; order Pyrinomonadales; family Pyrinomonadaceae; genus PSRF01. Next base: position 33,601 of record DAIOGT010000011.1, on the reverse strand, counting down.
TCGTGGATTTCCAGTGCGGCTCGTTCCGCAACCAGCAACACCACACCACGGACCTGGCCAAGCTTCATGCTGACTTTTACGTTCGTCGCGAGAAAAGAGTCTTCGAGGGCGCACGCATCGGGACGATGTTGCGCGATCACTTCCTCCAAGCCAGTGCACATCTTGAGCAGGCGCGTGGAAAACTTAAGGCCGGACGACGCACGAATGGAACCAAACGCGACGAGTGAGTAACGCCGTCCGTCGCCTTCGACAACGCCCCATCCCGTTGTCTGGCTTCCCGGATCGACTCCTAAAACGCGCATCGCGCGAGAGTATAGCCCAGTACCAACCACGACGCACAAAATGTTATCCTCAACTCGCCCTCGGTTCCCCTGCATGTTTAATCACGGCACACTCTATGAGTGAGTTCTTCGATACACTGTCTTCATTTTTAGGTAAGCCAACGAGCTACACCGACGAGAAGCCCTTTCAGGCAGAGTTCTTCAGCGTCGAACGTCTCGAACAGTACGCGCAAACTCTCGCCGCGGAACATAAAACTGTCACTCGCAAGGGCCGCGCTCAGCTATTACCGCGCCTCGAAGACAACGGCCGCAAGCTGGAATCCGCATACAAAGCACTCGTCAATGCGCTGCGCGAGGGGCGCGCGATCTCGCCGGCCGCTGAATGGCTGGTTGACAACTACCACATCGTAGAAGAGCAACTGCGCGAGATTCGGCAGGATTTGCCCAAGAGTTACTACCACGAACTTCCCAAGCTTGCTGAAGGTGAGTTAGCCGGCTACCCGAGAATCTACGCAGTTGCGCTCGCGCTGATCGCGCACACTGATTCACGTCTCGACACAAACACGCTCCAAAGGTTCATCGCGGCGTATCAAACAGTCGCTCCCCTCTCGATCGGCGAACTTTGGGCCGTCGCGATCACGCTGCGACTGGCACTCGTAGAGAACTTGCGCCGCCTCGCGATCGCTATCGCGCGTGCACGTGCCGAGCGTGATGAAGCCGACCGGCTCGCCGATAAACTGCTCGAGGTCGCTTCACTGCAACCCGCTAACGTCATGTCGTTTCTGAACGAGCGACTGGGGAAACAGGAAGAGTTTCCACACGCGTTCCTGGTCCAACTCGTCCAACGCCTGCGCGAACAACATCCCTCCGTCATGCCCGTGATGGACTGGGTCGAAAAACAAGTCTCACACCAAGGCGTAAGCGTCGAACAGATCATTCACTCGGAACACCAGCGACAAGCCGAAGCGCAGGTCACAGTCGGAAACATAATCACCAGCATGCGACTGCTCTCGACGCTCGACTGGAACGACTTCTTTGAAAAAGTCAGCCTGATCGAACGGTTGCTGGCCCAGGATCCGGCCGGTGTTTACGAATGGATGGAGTTTGCCTCACGCGATCGCTACCGTCACGTCATCGAACGAATCAGCAAAAGAACGCGTGCAAACGAGCTGAAGATTGCTCAAGCCGCCATCGATCTCGCCGCTCGCGCGGACGAAAACTCGCGCGCTCAAAGACACGTCGGTTACTTCCTCATCGACTCCGGTCTAACGCAACTCGAGAGAAAGTTTAAGTACCAGCCACGCGCAACCGAACGCCTGCCTCGCTTTCTGCTGCGACACAGCACTGCGACGTATCTCGGCGTAGTCGCGGTCATGACGCTCCTAATCATGACTCTGTTGCTTTACTTCATGTCCAGCTACGGAGTTGGGTGGCCAGTGCTTATCGTAACAGCGTTGCTGGCACTGATCCCTGCGAGCGATCTGGCGATCACAGTGTTGAATTGGGACCTCACGCATTTTTTCCCGCCACGTCTGCTGCCCAGGATGGACACGACTGAGGGCATCCCGGACGGCGCTGCGACGTTCGTAGTGGTGCCCACAATCTTCCTGTACGAGTCGCAAGTTCACGAGCTCGTCGAACGTCTCGAGGTCCACTACCTCGCAAATCAGGACGACAACGTTTATTTCGCGTTACTCGGCGATTTGCCGGATGCCGATTCAGAAGAAACGCCGACGGATTCAAATCTTCTCGCGATTGCACAAAGCGGTATCGACGCTCTGAATCGCAAACACGGCAACGAGCGCTTTCACCTGTTTCACAGAAACCGGCAATGGAACGCCGGCGAGAACAAATGGATGGGTTGGGAACGCAAGCGCGGCAAGCTGGAAGAGTTCAACCGGCTGCTTCGTGGCGCACAAGACACGAGCTTCGTCGTGCGCACGGCCCATGACGCTCTGCTCAGGTCGATCCGCTATGTGATCACCCTCGACTCTGACACTCAGCTTCCACGCGATGTTGCGCGCAAGCTGGTCGGCGCCGCGATTCATCCACTCAATCAACCACACATCGATCCGGCAACAAACCGAGTTACCCGCGGCTACGGCATTCTGCAACCACGCGTCAGCATCTCGCTCGCAAGTGCCTCGCGTTCGAAACTTGTTCAGATCTTTTCCGGCTACACGGGTATCGACCCGTACACGACAGCCGTCTCAGACGTGTACCAGGACTTTTTCGGCGAAGGTAGTTTTACTGGCAAAGGTTTGTATGACGTCGACGCCTTTCAAACCACTCTCGAAAATCGCGTGCCTGCGAACTCACTACTTAGTCACGATCTTTTCGAGTGCTTGTTTGCACGTGCCGCACTCACTACAGACATTGAACTTCTCGACGACTATCCCGCGTCTTACGAAGCATACGCGAAGCGGTCGCATCGCTGGACACGCGGTGATTGGCAGATTGCTCGCTGGCTCTTTCCGTCAGTTCCGGATGGAAACGGCAAACGCGTGCGCAACACGCTGCCCGTTCTCGCGCGCTGGAAGATTCTCGACAATCTGCGTCGCAGCCTTGTCGCTCCTTCGCTGTTCTTGTGGCTGGTTGCATCGTGTTCGTTGTTTCCGGGCTCGGCGTTGCTCTGGAGTCTCTTCGCTTTTTTGGTCATCGCGTTCCCGGTTTACCTCCACGTGACGACGGGACTGGGAATGCATCCACGCGGCATTCCATGGACCAGTCATCTCTGGAGTCGCTGGGGCGACTTCCGCACCAACACAGCACAGCTGGCCCTCGCGTTTGTTTTCATGCCGCACCAAACGTGGCTTATGTGCGACGCGATCGTGCGGGCTCTTTACCGGCAGCTAATCTCGCGAAAGAATTTGCTGGAATGGGTTTCAGCAGCCGAGGCAGAAACATCAGTACGAAACGACGTGAAGTCGTTTGTCCTTTTCATGTTGCCGGCGTTGATACTGACGCTGATCGCGCTTGGTCTAACGTTCAGCTTGAAGCCCGCCGCACTCCCGGTGATGGGTACACTCTTCGTCATCTGGATGTTTTCGCCTTTGATCGCTTACTGGGTCAGCAAGCCGCGACCAGCCGAATTAAGACTGTTGACCGGAGAAGACAAAGCGTTTGCGCGATTGATCGCGCGCCGCACGTGGCGCTTCTTTGAGACCTTTGTCGGCACTGACGATAACTGGCTCCCTCCCGACAACTTTCAGGAAGATCCGGCGCCAGTCATCGCACATCGCACGTCGCCGACAAACATCGGCTTGTTGCTTCTCGGCAATCATTCCGCCCGCGACCTCGGCTACCTTGGCGCTCTCGAACTTGTCGAGCGACAGGAGCTGACGTTTGCAACCTTAGCGAAGCTTGGCCGTCTGCACGGTCACTTCTTCAACTGGTACAACACCAACACTCTCGAACCGCTTCTGCCGCAATACATCTCGACCGTTGACAGCGGAAATCTCGCAGGTCATCTGATTGCGGTGAAACAAGCTTGCGTCGAGTTTCCCGAAACACGTCTTTTTAATATTTCCTTCATCGATGGATTGACTGACGCCATCAACGCCATCGACGCAGAAGCCACCGCTTTGGGCAGCTTCCGGCAACGTACTGACGTCGTGACAGTAAGACAGTTGCAGGATGAGATCGCTGCGTGTCGCGAACTGCTGAAAATTGAACCGGGTGAGAGCCTGCCGTCATGGATCGCGTTGTTTGATTCGCTTAGCCTTCGCGCTTCTGAGATTGAGGACATCATGAACGCGCTCGCTCAGGAGCATGGCGAAGTCAGTTTCAAGGAATTGCGTTGGTGGGTTGGAGCGCTGAAACGCCAGGTCAGCTCCTGTCGCAGAGACGCGGACACGCTCACAAACTGGGGCCGCATGCTGCCAGTCGTCGAGAAGGAAACAAACGACACAGACGACGAGTGGGCGGCGGTCCTTAAACTTCTCCAGCAGGTTCCGACCCTCGAAGAGGTGCCGCAGCTTTGTGACAGAGCCCTGGTCCAACTCGCGGCGATGCAGGACGAGTCTTCACTGACCGCTACACGACTCACAAAAGCGCTCGAACAGTCCGCCGGAGCTGCGGCAGATATGTTGTCGCGATTGAGTCGTCTCGCGCGACGTTGCGATGAAATCGTGAACGAGATGGACTTCTCGTTTCTCTTCGACGTGGAGCGCAAGCTGTTCACTATCGGCTACAACGTCACCGCGTCGCGTCCTGACGACTCCTATTACGATCTGCTCGCGTCTGAAGCACGTCTCGCGAGCTTCGTCGGCATTGCCAAGGGCGACGTGCCGCAACAGCACTGGTTCCGCATGGGCCGCACGCTTACAAAAGTCGACGGTGGGCGCGCGTTGATTTCCTGGACCGGCACGATGTTCGAGTACCTGATGCCGCTTCTCGTCATGCGTGACTATCCAGCGACGTTACTGTCGGAAACGTATCGCACGATCGTTGAACGTCAGATCGAATACGGCGACGAGCGTGGCGTGCCGTGGGGCATCTCGGAAGCTGCTTACAACGTGCGCGATCTTCATCTGAACTATCAATATGGACCGTTTGGCGTCCCCGGTCTCGGCCTGAAGCGTGGCCTGATCGAAGATCTGGTCGTCGCTCCTTACGCAACCATGCTGGCTTTAGGCGTCGATCCGACCGCTGCCATGCACAACCTGCGCCGGTTACTGAAAGAGGGCGCGCTCGGACCGTACGGCTTTTACGAATCGATCGACTACACGGCCGAGCGGCTGCCGGAGGGTCAGAAGTCTGTCCTGATTCGCGCGTTTATGACGCACCATCAGGGAATGAGTCTCGTTTCACTCGCCAACATTCTTCAGGAGGATGTCGGCGCGAAACGTTTCCACTCCGACCCCAGCGTACAAGCGACCGAGTTGTTGTTGCAGGAAAGAATTCCGATCGGAGTGCCCGCGGCGCATCCGCGCTCCGAAGAAGTTTTGACCGGGCGAGTGGCCCAGGGGATGCCAGGAATGATCACACGAGTCTACGAATCAGCAGATCTCGACACACCACGCACGCAGTTACTGTCAAACGGCAATTACAACGTCATGATCACGACTGCGGGCGCGGGCTATTCACGGTGGGAAGACAACGCGGTTACGAGGTGGCGTGAAGACGTAACGCGCGACAACTGGGGTGCGTTCATCTACCTGCGCGACGTGCGCAGCGGCACCGTGTGGTCAGCGGGCCACCAGCCGGTCCGACACAAACCGCAGTCGTACCACGTCGCGTTCTCCGAAGACAAAGCCGACTTCCGTCGTGTTGATTCAGGAATCTCGACGCGCATGGAAGTCGTTGTCTCTGCGGAAGACAACGCTGAAGTTCGTCGGATCTCGCTCACAAATCATTCTTCACGGACGCGCGAGATCGAGCTGACCAGCTATGCGGAGATCGTCTTGGCGAGCCCGAACGCTGACGCAGCACACCAGGCGTTCAGCAATTTATTTATCGAGACGGAATTCGTCCATGGTGAGAACGCAATCCTCGCCCACCGGCGGCGACGGTCTTCTGACGAGAAGCCGATCTGGGGCGTTCACGTCGTCGTTGCTGAAGGCGAGCTGGTCGGCGCGGTGCAGTATGAAACCGATCGTGGCCGTTTTTTGGGACGCGGGCGCACCGCAAGTAATCCGATCGCGGTGATGGAGGATCGGCCGCTCTCAAACACGACAGGGGCTGTGCTCGATCCTGTTTTCAGCTTGCGACGACGTGTGCGAGTTCCGCCTAATCAAACTGTTCGGTGCTCGTTTAGCACCGCCGTTGCACGGTCGCGCGAAGAAGCGCTGGCGCTCGCGGACAAGTATCACGATCCAAACATCTTCGATCGCGAGCTTCGCCTTGCGTGGACCAAGGCGCAGGTCGAGATGAGCCACCTCAAGATCGATTCGGAAGAGGCGCATCTGTTCCAACGTCTCGCGGCACGTATCGTATATTCCGATCCCTCGCTGCGGCCGACACCGCACGTGCTCGCGCTCAACACGAAAGCACAGTCCAGTTTGTGGGCCTACGGTATCAGCGGCGACTTGCCGATCGTGGTCGTTCGCATCAACAAGGCAGACGACCTGCGAACTGTGAAGAAACTCGTGCGCGGACACGAGTACCTGCACTACAAAGGTCTGAAAGTCGATCTGGTAATTCTCAACGACACGCCGACTGATTATCTCCAGGCCCTGCACCAGGAACTGGAGACGACGATCCGCACGAGTGGCCTACAGGCATTACAAGACAAACCCGGCGGAGTTTACTTGCGGCGCTCGGATCACATGCCCGAGGCTGATCGAATTCTTCTGCACGCAGTAGCGCGCGTCGTAATCGTAGCCGAACGTGGGCCGTTCGAGGATCAGATCGAACGGCGGCGAGTTGAAGAGCCGTTGCCACCGCCGTTTGTGGCGCGCATTCCTTCACAGACCTATCCGGAACTTACAGTGCCGCACCCCGATTTGTCGTTCTTCAACGGGCTCGGTGGTTTTCACCAGGGCGGACGCGAATACGTCACCCTCCTCGGCGCGGAACAATGGACTCCCGCGCCGTGGTCCAACGTGATCGCCAATTCCCTCGATTTCGGATGTTTGATCACTGAGACTGGTAGCGGCTGCACCTGGTCGATTAACAGTCGTGAGAATCGCATCACGCCATGGTCTAACGACACGGTCAGCGATCCACCGGGCGAGGTCGTCTACCTGCGCGATGAAGATTCAGGAAGCGTCTGGTGCGCGACACCTCTACCAATTCGCGATCGTGAGCCGTACATTGTCAGGCACGGACAGGGCTATAGCGTTTTTGAACATACCAGTCACGGCATTTCTCAGGAGCTGCTCGTCTTCGCGCCGCTCGACGCTCCCGTAAAGATTTCCCTGTTGCGTTTGCGAAATCGCACCGCGAGGAAACGACGGCTGACAATCACTAACTACAACGAGCTGGTACTCGGCGTTTCGCGATCTTCGTCAGCGCCTTACATCATTACCGAAATTGACGCGCCCGCCTCAACGATCTTTGCGACGAACCCTTTCAACAACGAGTTCGCGGATCGTGTTGCTTTCGCGGCGACAAGCGAGCGCATGCTGAGTGCGACGTGCGATCGCAAGGAATTCATCGGCCGCAACCGCTCACTCGAGAGCCCCGCGGCACTACGTCGATCCAGTCTTGCTGGACGAGACGGCGCGGGATTAGATCCTTGCGCGGCGATCCAGGCAAGCGTCGAGCTTGCGCCGAACGAAGCACGCGAAGTGATCTTTCTACTCGGCGAATCAGAGTCGAAAGCGGCGGCGCAATCTGTCGTCTCGACCTTCCGCCAGGCGGGAAACGTCAACGACGCTTTTGAGAAAGTGCTGGCACACTGGGACGACGTGCTCGGAACGATCGAAGTGCGTACGCCCGACGCCGCACTCGACACGATGCTCAATCGCTGGCTTCTGTACCAGGCGCTCTCGTGTCGCGTCTGGGCCCGCACCGCGTTCTACCAGTCGGGTGGCGCTTTCGGTTTTCGCGATCAGTTACAGGATGTGATGGCGCTGGTTTACAGCCGTCCCGAGGTCACGCGTAAACAGATCCTTCTCGCGGCCGCACACCAGTTCAAAGAAGGCGACGTGCAACACTGGTGGCATCCGCCGAGTGGGCGCGGTGTGCGCACGAGAATTTCAGACGATCTGCTGTGGTTGCCGTTTGTTACCGCGTTCTACATCAACGTGACCGGCGATGCTTCGGTTTTGGATGAGGTAGTTCCATTCCTCGAACAGGCCGAACTGCCTCCGGATCAGCATGAGACTTATATGCAGCCGGAGATCTCGCAGGAGACTGCGCCGATTTACGAACACTGTGCGCGCGCACTCGACCGCAGTCTCCCTGTCGGTAAGCACGGACTGCCGCTGATAGGCGCCGGTGATTGGAACGACGGCATGAACCGCATCGGTCTCGGCGGCAAGGGCGAGAGTGTTTGGCTCGGTTGGTTTCTCTACACGGCGTTAGCTGCTTTCATTCCCCACGTCGATGCACGCAAACAAAAGATGCGCGGCAATCGTTACCGCAAACATCTTGAAAACCTGCGGAAGTCGCTCGAGGAGAAGGCGTGGGACGGAGACTGGTACCGGCGCGCTTACTTTGACGACGGCACCCCTCTGGGTTCGGCGCGAAATGAAGAGTGTCGTATCGATTCGATCGCACAGTCGTGGGCCGTAATCTCGGGCGCCTCGGATCCGTATCGCATGGGCCGTGCGATGGCAGCGGTTGAAGAGTACCTGATTCGGCGTGGCGATGGTCTCGTGATTCTCTTCACGCCGCCGTTCGACAAAGGCACTCTCGATCCGGGTTATATAAAAGGATACGTGCCGGGTGTGCGTGAAAATGGCGGACAGTACACCCACGCAGCGATCTGGACCATGATTGCGTATTCGATGCTCGGCGATGGCGAGCGCGCCGGAGAACTTTTCGCGCTGCTGAATCCGATCAATCACTCGTCAACGCGCGCTGGTTTGCACAAGTACAAAGTCGAGCCGTACGTTGCGGTGGGCGATGTTTATGCAGTGCCGCCACACACCGGTCGTGGCGGTTGGACCTGGTACACGGGCTCAGCGGGGTGGATGTATCGCGCCGGACTGGAATCAATACTCGGCTTCAAGTTGAAAAACGATCGACTCGAGATCGATCCATGTGTGCCCCGTTGGTGGCGCGAGTTCGAAATCGTTTACAGGCGCGGGCGCGCGGTTTACCGGATCGTGGTCGAGAATCCGATGGGTGTGAGTCGTGGTGTAGTGAATCTGGAAGTGGACGGTTCACCGCAGGAGTTTATAGCGCTGGCTGACGACGAGAAGACGCACAATGTTCGCGTCGTAATGGGTGAGCCACCGGTTTCAACCGATGACTCAGACCGCGGCCATGTCGGCTTCGCTGATGTCGAAGTTCGCTGATACCTTTTGCACGTCGTCGTGGTCTTCGAGTGCTTCCATCAGTTTCAACATCTGGCGCGCATCCGCGCCTTCGAGTCGCACATAGTTTTGCGGCATCATCTCAACTTCGGCAACTTGCGGTTCGATTCCGGCTCCCTTCACCGCGGCCAGCACTCCTTCGAATGCTTCAGGTGAAGTGATGATCTCGAAATTGTCTTCGTCGTCACGCAGATCGTCCGCGCCTGCTTCGATTACGAGATCGAAGAGTTCTTCCTCTGACTTCGCCGACGACTTGTTGACAACAATGTAGCCCTTCTTCTCAAACATCCAACCCACCGAACCACTTTCACCGAGGTTGCCGCCGTTCTTCGAAAACAGGTGTCGAATCTCCGCGACCGTGCGGTTTCGATTATCGGTCATCGACTGAATGAGCAGCGCTACGCCGCCTGGGCCATAACCCTCGTATGTGATCTCTTCGTAATTGACGCCGGCTTCTTCGCCTGTGCCACGACGGATCGCGCGCTCGATCGTGTCGTTGGGCATGTTCCCGCCCTTTGCGTCGAGTATTGCTTTGCGCAAACGCGCATTCGCGTCAGGGTCACCGCCGCCGGAGCGAGCCGCGACGGTGATCTCTTTAATAAACTTTGTAAACAGTTTGCCGCGCTTGGCATCGAGCGCGCCTTTCTTGTGCTTAATACTGTGCCATTTCGAATGTCCGGACATTTGGGTTTTTCAGGTCCTTCTGAAGAATGTGGGTCGGATGGGCAATATATCACAACACTCAAAAGAGTTCAGAGTTCAGTCTTTAGGCGTTGACGCGGCGCGAGCAAGCTGAAAGTTTGAAACTCTAAATTGTCACCTGAGGGCTTCGTACTCTTTCCGCGCCTCAACCAGCACCGGCAGTTCGCGATCTGCGTCTTTCCACATCGCGAAGAAATCCTGGTATGACTTGCGGGCGGCGGCAGTATCGCCCCTCAAAGTAGCGGCGCGTGCGAGACCGAGGTGGGCGAGCGTGTGCGCCGGAGAAAAAACATCTATTCCAGGATGATCGATAATCTTTTTGAACTCTGCGGCTGCTTCGCTGCCCATGCGCTGCCGCAGGTACAAATTGCCGCGCGCGTAATTGACGCCCGCGCCGAGAACGATCCCGCCTTCGTAACTCCGCACCGGCTCCAACAACTGAACGGCCTGAGCGAAGTTACCGCGACTCTTCTCAATACCGGCATTCACGATGGGCGTAAAAATAGTGGCCAGCACGGTGTTCTGCGGTGCCGCTGCGCGCGCCTCATCAAGCAACGATTGCGCCTGCCTCGGGTCGTCACACGCTGCAAAAATCACGGAGGCATTCGCCAAACTCATTTGGTTACGAACCAAACCCATTGCGGCCTTCGCATTCGCCGTCGCTTGATCGCATCTGCCTAAGAGAACCTGATCGCCTGCGAGACCCATCAGTCCGCCCGCCGCGTTCTCCTGACGTCCATGTTGCTTAAACATTTCCAACGAGCGCTTTTGCAGCTCCTCAGCCTGTTTCAACTTGCCCCAGTACATGGCCGTTGCTGCGTGGAGCAACAGGAATTCCGCCTCTTCGGGGCGCCCTTTGCCGTATTGAATTATCCGGTCCATTCCGGCTTGGTCGCGTCGTAAAAAAGCAAAATAATAGCTGCCCTTGCGAACCTCAAACGCTTCAGGATTGATCCTTTGGATTTCCCGCAGCGCCTGTTCTGCTTCGTCAATTCTTCCGAGGCCGATGAAACTGCCCGCAAGATTCTCTCTCGCCGTCGTATTGTTCGGACTCAGTCGGACGGCTTCGAGCGCTTCTTTCAGCGCCTCCTCGTATCGCCCCAGCAATTGGTAGTGCAGCGCGAGGTTGTTATGAGGAATGTAGTCATTCGGATAAAGCCTGGACCAGGTCTGAAGTGTTTCGATCACTTTATCGAGCTGGCCGGTGATGTACATGTAATACTTTTCGGTGATGTAGAGTCGCTCGCGTTCGCTGACGCGGTCGCGAAGCTCGTACGCCTTCTGGACGTACTCCTTCGCGATTTCGGTCTGTTGCTGATTTCCGTAGTGAACACCGATTCGCGCGTAAGCCATCGCAAAGTTCGGATCGAGTTCAACGGCGCGCTTGTAGAAAGCTAACGACTCACGGACGTTGCCTTTGGACCGCTCGTCGTTGCCCGTCGCGAAAGCCTTGAGGGCTTCGAGAGAAGACGTAGTCGCCTGCTCAATCTTTACGTCGTACTTCTGCATCGAGCTTAACGACTCGCCGAGCTTCTTTCGCAGGTTCAACGCTGCGGCGCCGAGCGATGAAAGCACTTGTTCTTTACTCTGGGCTTCGATCTGCTCGCGCGCAATCGCATCGCCGGACCGCGGGTTTATGGCTTCCAACGTAATTACGTAGTGACTGCCGAGACTCGCGATCGAACCCGTCAACATCGCCTTGATGTTTTGCCGCTCACAGATCTCACGACCGACATCGCGCGTGATGCGATCGTCAGGCGAGCGGCCCATGAATCGCAGTGTTTCACGGACGCGCTCGTCGGGAAACAGATTCAGAAACGGTGTTTGTCCGAGGTGCACCGCGAGTGCCTGCTTGAGCGTTCCGTCGAAAACGGACTCACCTGTTGTGTTGACGAAATCAGTCAGCAGAATTGTGTCGCGCTCGGTGAGCGGATTTGAATTGCGCCGGTACAGGAAGAACGCCGACGCAGTTGCGACAATGACTAAAAGCGCGATCAACGCCGCTGCGAGCTTGTTACGCTTAATACCGCTCGCGATGTACGCGGCGCTCGAAACGTGACTGACGGTTTTCTCGCTCGTCGTCACTGCGCGTTCCGGAGTTGTCGGTGGCGCGCTGATCCCTGAACTCGAAACCGCCGGCGATGAACTCCGTTCGAGCTCTGATTGAAACTCCAGTCGCTGCTTGAGCCGGCGTAGATCGGTGATCAGCTCCTTGATCGTTTGATAACGCTCATCGCGATCCTTCCGAAGCGCTTTCATCACAATCCAGTCGAGCTCGGCCGGAACGTTCGGTGCGAAGCGTGCGAGCGGCGGCGGTTCCTTGTGTGTAATCGCTACAATCACGTCGGTCGAAGTCTCACCTTCGAAGGGCGTGCGACCCGCCACCATTTCGTAGATCACGACGCCGAGACTCCAAATGTCGCTACGTACATCCACCGGTTTTCCGCGCGCCTGCTCCGGCGACATGTATTGCGACGTACCCATTACGACACCGGCATCGGTGTGGACGAGGACTCTCGTCGCTGCTTCAGCATCGGTCGGGCTGCGGTCGATCGTTTCCGTTAGTTTTGCAAGACCAAAATCCAATACCTTCACGTAGCCGTTGCGGCGGACCATGATGTTGTCAGGCTTGATATCGCGATGGACGATACCCGCCGCGTGAGCTTCTTCGAGCGCACTCGCTACCTGAACTGCGATGTCGAGGATCTCGGGAGCTTCAAGGTGCGCGGCAGCCATCTTGCGGCGCAGCGTGACGCCGTCGATGAATTCGGTGGCGATGTAGTGTCTGCCTTCGTCGACGCCGACTTCGTGAATCGTGAGAATGTTTGGATGATTAAGGTTCGATGCCGCTGAAGCTTCCTGCTCGAAACGATGCAGACGATCCTTGTTGGTAGTGAATTCCTCGCTGAGGATCTTGATCGCGACCTTGCGCCCCAGCTTCATGTCCTCCGCGAGATAGACCTCACCCATTCCGCCGGCGCCCAGCTTCTCGAGAATTCGGTAATGGGAAACTTTTTCTTGCTCCACCCTGTCCGTCTAATCCGGTCAAAACCCTCGGAAGGTTGCACCACGCAAGAGTGTCCCCTGAACGGCAGCCTGAAATAGCCACAGGATCAGAATGGCAACAATCGGAGAGATGTCCATCCAGCCGAGCGGCGGAATCATCCGTCGCAAAGGACCTAGCAGCGGCTCAGTCACATCAACTAAAAAGCGCATGACCCGGTTCGTGTAGTCGATCGTGCCCCATGAAAACACGATCCGAATAATGATCAAAAGTATGTAGATCGAGAGTAAGCCATGAAGAATGAAACCCAGCCCCGAGAACAACGCACCTTCCTGGACACTGACTATTACTCCTGCAACTGTCATCGCGATCGTCGTTACTAGCTGAAGCACGAAGAAACCGAGCAGGATCACGATCAGGATCACAACAAGCGGCGCGAACTTCGGATCAACACCGAACCCGCGCAAGCCGGCTCGCACCGGAATCACGAAACCATCGCTAAGTCGTCGCACGGTGCGGGACGTCCAGGCAAATGGATTTAAATCCATCCCGTCCGCAATCAGTCTCACAATCATCAGCACTATGACAGCGACGATGATGACGGAGATACCCGAGTTAATAAGCCAGACAATTCGCTCGATCATGTGCATATTTCAGTCTCTCGGAACCCGTTCGCCGAAGATAGCCGTGCCAATCCGGACCATCGTGGCGCCCTCCTCAATTGCTACTTCGAAATCGTGTGTCATCCCCATCGACAACTCGCCCTTACCACCCGCGAAGGCGCCTCGAGCGGCAAGCTCATCCCTCAGCTCTCGTAATCGACGAAAGAAGGGACGGCTTTGTTCCGGGTCGTCAAAAAACGGCGGCAGCGTCATCAGTCCGACGAGCTCCAGGCGACTCAGTGGACCAAGGCCATCTACCAAATGGGTTATTTCTGATTCGTCTATACCCGATTTGGTTTCTTCGTGCCCGAGATCGACCTGGATCAATACTGCCAGCTTTTCCCTGCCCTCCTCGCCGCAAAGGCGGTCGAGACGTCGCGCTAAATCGAGCGAGTCAACGGAATGAATAACGTCGAAAAGATTAACCGCACGTCGCGCTTTATTGGCCTGAAGGTGCCCAACGAGGTGCCAGCGCGCGGCCTCGCGCCCGACTCTGGAAATCTTCTCCTCGGCTTCCTGAACGCGATTCTCCCCAATATCTACTGCTCCAAATTCGATCACCCTCTTTATAGCAGACGCCGGATGGGTCTTGCTGATGGCGATGAGCTTCACGTCATCGGCCGCACGTCCAGCGCGTTTTGCGGCGGTGACAATGCGGGCGCGTATACTCGCAAGTCGTGTCGCTAGTTGGTCTTGCGCCGGGTCCAAGTTTGCCATATCGAATGCTCACCAAGTCGTTGGAGACAAAAACATAATAACCCAGACGGCGAAAGGTCATAGAAGCGGCATTGAAATTGATGCTAACGTAGCCTTGTTGCGGCCCCGAACCCTCATAGGCCGGTGCATTTTAGGAGGAACCTTTATGAAGCTTCTAACGTCTAAAAGCCTGTTAGGAATATTGGTAATAGGTCTTTTGATAATTTTTGCGTCGTCCGATGCCATGGGCCAGGGACGCGGTCGCAGGATTTCGCGCTCCGATCGAAAGTGCGCGAAGTTTGTTAACTGCCATGACGCGCGTGATGGTCGCTGGGATGGTCGCGGACCGAATCGCCGTGCGGGGTTTTCGAATATCTTCCGCCGCAATCGCAGGGATCGCGACTTCGACAACATCAGTCGCAGACGTCGAGATCGCAATCGTGATTTCGACCGTGATCGGTACTGGCGTCGTCGGAGGTAGGCATTCTTGACACCCTCCACACGCATTCGCATAATGACCTACCCGGCATCTTGCGGATGTGGCGGAACTGGCAGACGCGCAGGTCTCAGAAGCCTGTGATGGTGACATCGTGGAGGTTCAAGTCCTCTCATCCGCACCAAGAGTAGGAACTGAGGCGAGCCTGTTAATACAGACTCGCCCTTTTTCGTCTTAATTAACAGATCCCCCATTTGAAAATAATTGTCACGCATTTTCGGAGGCTGGTGTTTTGGTAGTAAGAGGTCCAGTTCCGAAAGGGGAGTATTGATGAACGTCGATCAAGCAGCTTTGATGGAAACCGACAACTTGAGTCACGCCGGTGTTACCAGCACACTGCCTGAAAGAACCGTGCGTTTGAAATTAGCCGAGCGACCCGATCGCGATCGCATTCAGAGGGTTGTCGATCTGGCCGACGCACTTCTGACAGAGGCTGAAACACTGGCACGAGACAAGGCTTTCACTGAAGAAGCATCCCGACTCAAACCGTTGGACATTCTCGGTGGTATTAGTTTTTATGACGAGGTGCAGCGGTTCGAGACTCACCTGATCAAGATGGCGCTAGCCGAAACCGGAGGTAACCAGGCTAAGGCAGCAAGGCTTCTTGGCATTAAAGCAACCACCCTGAACTCCAAAATTAAACTTTTTCAAATTGACGTAGGCTAGACTCCCCAGTCATCGTCCTTCTTCAATTAACTGCTTCCGACGTACCGAGGAGCTCGGCCTCGGTAACGTCGGAAACAGTCAACATCTGCTCCTGAAAAAGATTCGAATCGATCAACGTCTGAACGACGTATCGACCGGACGTCGGGAAAGTCACGTTCACAAAGAAACTGATGTTGTCGGCGAAGCCGCCTGAGGCGATCTCGAATCGCGTGGGTTGCGATACGACGACGGGTTGTTTTCGATCGGGTGTGAGTATGCGCACCTCGGAAAGATAACTTCCCTGCCCCTGCCAGTGGTTAACGACTGCAAACTTGATCAGCGAGACCGGTACTTGCTGCACCATGATGTTCTGGAAAACGCCCATGAACGACAGCTTGTTGCCGGCTTCCAAACGGACGTCGTCACAAAACAACGTATAGAGTAATTGCAGCTTATTTGTTGTTGGTTCCGTGCTACTCATTAGGTCAGCATCCCCTTAAATGCATCTTCATCGATTACCGTCACGCCCAATGTCTGCGCTTTGTCTAACTTCGATCCAGCCGCTTCGCCTGCGACTACATAATCCGTCTTCTTACTGACCGACGAATTCACTCTGCCGCCGCGTGCTTCGATCAGTGCGCGCGCTTCATCGCGAGTAAAGCCGGTTAACGTGCCCGTCAACACAAACTGTTTACCAGCGAAACGCTCATCGGTCTGCGCGCTGCTTCTCCGCTCAGCCTCAGTTTTCACACCCGCTGCTTGCAGCCTATCACAAAGCGCGCGGTTACCTTCGTCGTCAAACCAGTCGCGCACACTCTCGGCAACAGTCAATCCGATCTCCGGGATCGCGTCCAACTCTTCCACCGACGCTTCCGTGAGCTTCTCGAGCGAGCCAAGCTCATGTGCGAGAATGCCCGCCGTGCGCTCGCCGACGTGACGAATGCCGAGCGCATAGACGAGGTTCGAGAGATCTCTCGACTTGCTCGCTTCGATCTGCGACAGCAGGTTCGACGCTGACTTCTTCGCCATGCGCGGCAAACTTGCGACCTGTTCCAGCGTCAGCGAATAAAGATCGCCGACGTCCCTCACAAGATTTGCCGCGACGAGTTGCTCCGCAAGCACGTCACCCAATCCCTCGATACGCATCGCACGTCGCGAGGCGAAGTGAAGCAGACGACCCATCAACTGCGCCGTGCAATCCGCTGCCACACAACGTGCTACAACTTCGCCTTCCGGACGTGAGATCAGTCCTCCACACACCGGGCAATTCTCAGGCGGTTCAAATTCCTTTTCTTTGCCCGTACGCTTTGAAGTGACGACACTCAGCACTTTCGGGATGATCTCGCCGCTCTTCTCGATCATGACCCAGTCGCCGATCTTCACGTCCAAACGCTTGATCTCGTCTTCGTTGTGGAGCGTCGCACGAGAGACGGTAGTGCCGGCGAGGAACACGGGTTCCAAAATCGCGACCGGCGTGATCGCTCCGGTGCGTCCCACCGAGACGAAGATATCCAGAACTTTCGTAGACGCCTGCCGCGCGGGATACTTGTAAGCCACGGCCCAACGCGGCGCTTTCTGCGTCGCGCCAAACTCATCTTGCAACGAGGTTGAATTAACCTTTACTACGAGCCCGTCGATTTCGTATCCGAGCTCATCGCGCAAAGCTTCCTTCTCGTTTGCGAAGTCGATCACTTCTTCGATCGTCTCGCAGCGCTTGCGATGCGGATTCACGCGAAAGCCTGCTGCGTCAAGCCAGTCGAGCGCTTCCCAGTGCGTGGGAAACGGCTTGCGGCCATTCACGAGCAAGTCGTAAGCAAACATGTCGAGCTTTCGTCGCGCGACGAGACGCGAATCAAGTTGACGGATCGCGCCGGCGGCTGCGTTACGCGCGTTAGCGAAGCGTGGCTCGCCACGTTCTTCTCGCTCTGCATTCGTTCTTTCAAAAACGTCTCGCGGAATGAAAACTTCACCGCGTACTTCGAGGTTCGAGTCAATACTTTTCGCCTGGGTTCTCAGGCGCAGGGGAACACTGCGAATGGTACGTGCGTTCTGCGTTACGTCCTCGCCGATACGTCCATCACCGCGCGTCACGCCGCGCATCAAGAGGCCGTCTTCGTACTGTAACGACAACGACAGACCATCGATCTTCAGCTCGGCGACATACTCGAGCTTCCGGCCTTCAGCCAAACGAAGACAACGATCGTCAAACGCGCGCAATTCGTCGATGTTGTAGCTGTTGTCAAGCGACAGCATCTGCCGCGTGTGAACAACTTCGGGAAAGCCTGCCGCGGGCCGGCCGCCGACTCGCTGCGTGGGACTGTCAGGCGTGATTAGTTCCGGATGCTCCGCTTCAAGCTTCTGGAGATTCTCCATTAGCAGATCGTATTCACGATCGGAGATCTCCGGAGCGTTGCCGACGTAATAGAGTTCGTCGTGACGTCGAATCTCTTCTCTGAGTCTTTCGATCTGGACTGATTTTTTGACTTGTTTCGCCACGGATTAAACGGATGATGATTTCAATTTGTGGATGACGCGCCCAATGAGTTTGATGGTCCTTAGAAAGTCATCAATGCGAATATTTTCATTCGGCCCGTGAGGATTTGATCCGGCGTAGCTCGTTCCGAACGACGCCACCGGCGTCGGCGGATCAGAAACACCGCACACTGCGCCGACTGGTCCACTCGACGGATCCATCGGATAGATTACCGGAGGCTTGCCGCAAACCTCGGTAGTTGACTCAATCACCGCACGCGCAACGCGCGACTGCGAGGACGACTTAGCGAGCGGGGCACTGCCGAGCTCGATGATCTCGATATCTTTGAAGCCACGTAGATCGAGGTGTTTTCTCAATAGCCCAACGACAATCGGCGCCGTCAAATCCGGCACCAGACGGAAATCGAGTCGCGCCATCGCCGTGCTTGGCAGAACCGTCTTCGCGCCTGCCTCCGTGTGACCGGTGTGGATTCCGCAGATCGTACACGTTGCCCCAAAGATATGTTCCTTGACGAGCGTGTGGCCTTTCATCGATCGCACCCAGCCGCCGATTCGAAACTCGCGCTTCAGTCCTACTTCATCGAGCTCGATGTTTTTCAGGACTTCCGTGTCTTCGTCACTGATCGGAGCAATGTACGACGAGAACCCGTCGATTGTGATCACGCCTTTTGGCGATGTGATGGTGGCGAGTGCCTGCACGAGACGCCAGGCCGGATTCGGAACGATCGTGCCCCACTTCGAGTGCAGATCGGAGTGCGGACCAAACGCCCGAAGCTCTAAAAACGTGATGCCTTTGAACCCCAGACTAACGACCGGGTTCTCTTTCGTGTCGCTTGAGCCTTCATCCCACAAACAGCCGTTGGCTTGCAACAACTCCGGGTTCTCGGTCGTGAAGCGATAAAGACTCGGACTACCGAGACCATCCTCGCCCTCGACGATGAAGCGAAGCGTCACGGGCAGTTTGCCAAAGGACTTTTGATACGCCTCGACTGCTGCCAAACGTGCAACCAGATCGCCTTTGCTGTTTGCCGCACCGCGTGCGTAAAGCTTTCCGTCCTCGATCGTGGCTGCGAATGGCCCCGCAGTCCATTCAGTCAACTGACCGACAGGCTGCACATCGTAGTGCCCGTAAATAACAAACGTCTTTGGACCACTACCACACTCGCCGTAGATGATCGGATAACCGGAGCCGATACGAAAAGAGCGCGTGCCCATGCCGACTCGCTGCATCGACTGCTCGACCGTTTCCGCAATCGCGCGCATGCCCGTGCCACGCGCGGCCACGGACGGCATACGGCAAAGCTGCTGCAAGCGCTCCGTAAAACTGCCTGCGTGCCTGTCTACATAACGATCAAATTTCGCAAAACTCAAACCGTATTATCCGTGGCTAGTGTCCGCTTCGAACAAAACGTATCGGGAGTGCTCGTCGCCTCGCTCAAACCCGGCGCAAATCAATTTATCCGCAAACGCCCGCTGAAATTCCTGCCTTACACGCGCCTGCTGATCACGCGCGTGTTGCGCATCACGCTTCACGACTGCGTTCCAATCGGTTGGTATGGTGATCGTTGAAACACGCCTACCTTCAAACCGCGTCTCCGACCTCTTCGCGAGTGCATGCACACGCGGGGAATCTATGGTCCACGTCGCCGACAACCGGTCGCTCGGCAACCCCGGCCGTTCTTCATTAGCTTGATCCGCGCCGTAATCGACGCCGTAAAAGTTTTCAGCATACTTATCGACAGTCGCACCGAGCCGGTTGAGATTGAAATGAGCGTTACGGGCCATCATCGGATCCCACGTCCACTTGATCAACTTTCTGCCTTCGGCAAGTGCACGCTCGCGCTGCGCCCACTTCAAACGGGCGCCGACACCTTTGTTTTGATAGTCCTTCGCCACTGCCATCACATGCGAATATCCAAAAATCTCGTTGTTGCGTACAGCCGCAAGATGATGAACAAAACCGACCATCCGATCGGCTACAAAGGCGCCGAGGGTCCAGCCGCCGGCCTGGCGGGAAACGATCAAATGCCGGCGAGGTGAGAGTTCCAGATCAGGAAGGCCGAATGCTTCGCGCTGCAACAAAACACAACGATCAAACTCCTCGATCGTTGTGCACTCCCGAATTGTCGTCTCGTCCATCCGTAGACATTATCCCTTCACTGGGCGTGCCGGTATTTGAATGACTGCCTGCAATCCGCGCGGAACAAGGTTCTCCAAAGCCACGCTGCCGTTGATCAACTCGAGCAGCTTGCGACCGATAATGATGCCAAGCTCATTGATGTTCTGTTCGTGATTCGCGGAGCCGTGTTCCGGATCGAAAACACTCGCGAGATCCGCGCGCCTCTCGCCGTTGTCGATCACTTTAAATAACAACATCTCCTCGTCGTCGATATCAACGTTGACTGTAACTGTTTCGCCCGCAGGGCTACGACTCACGGCCCAGGCGATGAAGTTGAAGAGAGTCTGTCGTAACTTGCCCTGATCCGTAACGATGGTTGTGATCTCGGGACCGAGCTCATACTCGATCTTCACCTGCTGCTTCTGGGCCATGCGCGCTGCTGCCGCGCACGATTCTCGGAGGGTCTCTCTGATCGAAAACTCCTGAAAGAAAACTTCCGTTTGCCCTGCCTCGATGCGCGACAGATCCACAAGTTGATTCAAGCTCGCTTGCAGTTGCAAGCCCGAGTCTTGCACTTTCTGGCAAAAGCGACGCTGGGTGTCGGTCAGCTCTTCCTGATCGAGCAGGATTTCAGTGAAACCGAGTATCGACGTCAACGGCGTCCGCAGCTCGTGCGACATGCGCGCCAGAAACAACGAACGATAATGAGAGACACGCCGTAGCTCGCGATTCGCTTCCTCCAGCTCGGCAGTGCGCTTTTGCAACTCGTCAATTAGTAATTCTTCACGTGAGCTTGGTTCCGTCGCCGGACTCACTGCCGCACCGTTTGCGGTCGCGACTTTCTCGCTTTCGACACTTTCGACTCTCTCGTCCATATAGATCTCAACCTGCTTGAAGTTCAGCACTTGGGGGGTCAATCAGGGTGTTAATGTGGCTTCAATATAGAGTTTGCCGTTCGCGGCTGTCAAAGTTCAGTCGCTACAGGAAGCCCTGCACCCAAAATGATTTACGCTGATCTTTCTTGTGCTTTTTGTGCTTCTTTGTGGCTAATATATCGCGGGATGAACGGCCAACTCAGCGAGCAGCCGCTCGCGGAACTCATTCGTGAAATCTCGGCGAAGTCGATCAGCGGCAGGTTGCGGCTCGAGCACGAACGCGTCCACGTCGTCGCTTACTTCGATCGCGGGAAGTTTCGCTATGCCGCCGCCAATGTTCAGACACTCCGAGTCCGTGAGTACCTGAAAAAGGCTGACGCCGTTTCGGATCACGATCTCGCGCAGTTTAGCGACCGAATTTCGGATACCGATTTGCTCAGGGCGTTGTGTGCGAAGAAGCTCCTTACGCCCGCCGTTGCCGAGCACGTGCAGGCGCGCGTCGTTGCTGATGTGCTGCGGCTCGCGCTTTTGTGGACTGAGGGTGCGTGGGAGTTCGAAGCGCGATCCCGTCTCAGCGAGCAACTCAACTCGCAGATCGACATGAAGGCACTGTTGCTCGAAGCCGGACGCCGGCTTCCCGGCAAGTTTTCTGCTTCTCGTTTTGCCAATCCCGCTGAAATTATCACGCCGGTGGATGAACCCCTCGTGAATGAGAACCTGCTGCCGGCAGAAGTTTTTTTACTCTCGCGTGTCGACAGGCCGACGACTGTGCGTGACCTCGTAGCCGTGAGTGGATTGCGCGAGGAAGAGACGCTCGGACATTTGTATTCACTCGCGCTCGCCGGCCTGCTCAAACGCGAAGGTTGGCACAGCGTATTTCGAGGTGAACAACCTCGTCCGCCCGCACCCGAGAAAATCGTTCCCGCACCGCCGCCACCAACGGTCGAGCGCGAGCCGACTCCAGAGATAGATCATCAACACCTCGAGAGTTTTCTCGTAAGCGTGAAAAATGCGCGAACGCACTACGAAGTTTTGGGTGTTCAGCGTGAAATCTCAGCTCCTGATCTGAAGACGGTTTATTACCAACTCGCGCGGCGTTATCATCCGGATCGCTTTCGGAAGAGTGAGGCTGCCTTGCTGCCGCGGATTGAGTCGGCGTTTGCGCGGATCGCTCAGGCGTACGACACGCTTCGTGACGATCAACTTCGAGCGAGCTATGACGCAAAACTCGAAGCACGAAAGAAGGCCGACCGTCTAGCTGACTCTGCGCCCAAGCCCAGCACGCCGGCCGCACAGCCGGAACCGGCAGTCGAAGGTGTTACTGAACCCGTCATATCAGTAGCCGAACGTGCTGAGACGCAGTTTAAAGAAGGATTTGCCGCGCTTGAGTTAGGTCAACGGAAAGTGGCGCTCGGGCTTTTTGCATCGGCCGCGAGAGCGGCTCCCAACGAGCCCCGGTACCGCGCGTATCATGGACACATGCTCGCGGCGAACGAGGCGACGCGTCGCGCGGCAGAAGCGGAATTGAACGCGGCGGTAAAACTCGATCCGAAGAACGCAGAATATCGAGTGATGCTGGCGGAGTTGTATCGAGATCTTGGTTTGAAGCTCCGCGCGAAAGGTGAAGCAGAGCGTGCGGTAGCCGCGGACCCAAACAACCGCAAAGCGCGTGAGCTATTGCGCGCATTAACTTAGCTAATGTTCTTGCAGGTCTAAAAGCGCCTTCTCTTATCATTTGTGCTTTGTGTGCCTTTTGTGGCAAAAGCTTGAAGCAACATGGTGGCAGTTCAGACAGACTTAATCGACAACGCGGCGGCTGAAGCTTTCGTACAGCTCGCGAAGACGACTGATAAGTTCGAGCGATATGAGAGTCCGCACGCGCAACGCATCGCCGCGATCGCGGATGAGATAGCCCAACATTTTCAACTTGCGCGGCACGATCGCGGATCGTTGTTTGCAGCCGCACTGCTGCACGATCTCGGTGAAGTGGCGATGGAACGTGATTACATCCAGGCCGGCGGTCCTTTATCAGCGGAGGAGCGAGTCGATCTCGCACGTCATCCGGTGCTTGGTGAACGCGAGGCTTCGAGGGTCGGCGCGGATCGGGCGGCGCAACTGCTCGTGCGCTGGCATCATGAATGGTGGAACGGCGCGGGTTATCCTGATGCGTTGCGGCGTGAAGAAATTCCGCTCGCGGCGAGAATTCTGCGACTGGCTGATTCGTACGCGGCGTTCACCGATGCACGTCCATTCCGGCCCGCAATGACCGAAGACGCGGCGAGACGTGCAGTGATGGATGGCGCTGGAATCGAGTTTGATCCGGGCGTCGTGAAGGTGTTTCTTTCACTCCGCATCGAGAATTTATGATCAGTTTTTCTTAGCCTATGCAATTTTCAAACGGTTGGTTGGCTTTCGAGTTGGGCGTGCTGCGGCGACTGAAGTTTTCGTCAGTGGCACTGCCGTTTACGGGAGAACCTGACCTCTCCGTCCAACTCAAGACCTGGCGGGTGCGCGTCGCGGCCAACGATCCGATGCTGTGGTCCTACACTAAAGCGCTGGCGCTCATTGAGAACAATACCGAACAACTTAACGAAGAGGATCTCAACGCGCTCCTCGATGATGCTTATGTGCCGGGTGAGAAAATGTCGAACCAGGCGTTGTTGAAGTGGTTCAACGAGACTGACGCGTGGTGGTTCGATAACCTGCGCTTCAACGCTGAACGGCTCGAACCTTACAAACGCGCGCTTGCTTTGACCGCCGGAATGATGACCGGCGACTACGTCCTTTCTTTCAACGAACAGACACGCACGTTACGCCAGCCATTTTCACTGCCGGACGTCTTTCGTCGCATGCTCGAGTGTTTGCCGGAGCCGATGGACAACTCGCTGCGCAATGCAACGACGAATCAGGACGTGCGAAACTTCGTCGCCGAGCGCCATCATACAGATTTGTTGTTTCTGAGACTGCCCGTACCGGTGACGCAAACGACCACCGCGAAAGATCCGATTGTCACGTGGCGCGAGGAGTGGCTGCGCGGCGGCGACGACTTCTGGGCCGACCTCGAAAGAGCGCGTGGCGCGCGGCTCGGCTCACGCGTGCAGAGCAAACAGCAGTATCTCGGGTTTGTCGAAGATTTGTTGCGCACCGCGTCTCACATTCCCGCGTGGGCCATTGCGCATACGGAGAATGGTTTTATCTCGACTGAAGAGCTGGTTGAGAAAATCGGCCGCGTCCGGAAGGTCACCTCGATCTATTCGAAAGACTTTTCCGACATGCTCGGGGTGCGCGCCTCGCTGATCGTCGCCGCAAGTTAGTCCGCAGCAGCGACGAACTTGTAGCCCACGCCGCGCACGGTGAGTAAGTGTCGCGGGCGTGAGGGTTCCTGCTCGATATATTTCCGTAGCCGCACGATGAAGTTATCGATCGCCCTCGTATCCGTATCCTCGCGCAAACCCCAGACGTCCTCGAGTATCACGCTGCGCGAAACGATCTTGCCTTCATGATTGATCAAGTAGCGCAGCAGCTGTGCTTCCATAAGCGTGAGATGAACCGTCTGCTCACCCGACCGCAGCTCGAGGGCTTCGAAATCGATCGTCTTCCCACCAAACTCAAAAACCTTCGCACCATCCTTCTGTGAAGCTTTGTTTCGGTCCCGGTTGATCCATTCACGACGTCGCAACAACGCGTTGATACGCGCCAGCAACACGGCCAGATCGAAAGGTTTCGGCAGATAATCGTCGGCGCCAGCCTCAAATCCACGCAACACATCCTGCGCCTGCCCACGCGCTGTCAGCATCAGGATCGGAACGAACTGTCCCTGCGCGCGCAAACGTGACGCGAGAGAAAACCCATCCATGCCCGGCAACATCACGTCAAGCACGAGGACATCAAAAGCTTTGCGGCCATTGTTCAGCAACGAAAGCGCTTCTTCGCCCGTGCCGACCGTCTCAACTTCGAAACCTTCCGCGTTCAGGTTGTAACGCAAGCCGGCGGCAAGATGCTTTTCGTCCTCAACTATCAACACTGAATGCGACATATTTAAACTCGCGGCAAATGAATCGTAAAAGTGCTTCCATGACCAAGACCTGGACTCTCCGCAAATACGCGACCACCATGCTTCGTGACCACTGAATGAACGATGAAGAGGCCGAGACCGGTGCCTTTCACACGCGCCATGAAGCGACCGGGCACACGATAAAACCGTTTGAAGATTCGTTTGAGTTGAGCACTCGGAATGCCGATGCCCTTATCAGACACGCGGACGGCAACCCGTTTGTTATCCAACGCCGAAACCGATACCCGCACGTGCACCTCGTCGTCGGAATACTTCACGGCATTGTCCAGCAGGTTTGAGAATGCAGCACGCAATTCATCAACGTCGCCCGAGACTTTTGCGGTACGCGCCTCCGGCGATTCGCTGTAAGTCAGTGCGCCCTCACTGAGCCCGTAACGAACACGCGTCAACTCAAGGCACTCACGCACCATCTCGCCGACATCGATCACTGAATTGGCAATGCGGCGACGCTGGTGTCCGGTGCGGCCGGCGCGCAACACCTGCTCGACCGTCACCAGCAGTCGTTCGCTGTCAGCAAGCATGATGTTGTAAAACTCGCGGCGCTGCGCCTCGTCAACTTCACGTGTCTGCAACGTTTCGAGATACAGACGAATTGACGCGATCGGCGTCTTCAGCTCGTGCGTGACAGCATTGATGAACGCGTCGTGCTGCTCGTTGCGTCGAATCTCGCGAATCAGGAACGTTGTATTGAGCACGAGTCCGAATATCAGGACCACGAAAAACACGATCCCGAGCACGAGCAGCACCACCTCACGCAAGTTGAGGATCACCCAACCGACGTTCAGCGCGATCGCAAGAATGACGAGACACACACCGAGCGTGATAAAAAACACGACTGACTTGCGACGGCGACCTTTAATGCGCATGCGATCGGTGATTCTATCAATCAGTGGCGACCTGTGTGTACCGGTGGCCGGAAATCTTCTTTGGTAACCGAACTTTGCGGGTCACAAAGAGCATCAGCCAAAGAATACCCGCCGTTCCCGAGAGTAAACCGGAGATCACCGTTAACGATCGTGGCGTGATCCATTGCAACGACCATCCGGCAGCAGCCGTAGAGAACGCCCAGATCATCATTTCCGCCGCACGATCACTCGTCGAGACCCTGCCTCGCAAATGGTCAGGCACGAGACGCATCAGCAGAGTTTCCTGTACGGCAAACTCCGCGCCCAGCAGCACGCGTGAGATACACACCATCACACACGACCAAATTAGCGACGGCATCACGCCAGCCAACGCGTAAAAGATGCCCTGAACAAAAAGGCTCCAGCCGATGAACGCGACCGTGCGTTTCCGTAGCTCGAAGTATGCGCCCACACGCCGCGCCACCATCATGCCGATAAAGAGTCCGAAGCCTCCGGCAAAATAGAAAGCTGCAACCGCGGCATCGGGACCCATGCCGTTATCGCCCGCAAACACAAGCGCGCCCAGGCGATCGGCGATAAGGTTCATGGCGCCGCCGCCGGTGGCCCACAAGATATTAATGCCGAGAATCGTCGCTACCGGCGCGTGCGTCACGATGTAGGACCAGCCCTCGCGCATGTCAGACCAGTAACCGCGATAAAGACTCTTTGGCTCAGTTGAAACCACAGACGTGCTACGCGTCGCCTCGTCAGGAACGAGCCACACGGAATACGCGGAAGCCAAAAACGAGATTCCGTTGATGATGAACGCGGCCTGGTAACCGACGTGCGCGGCGGTCCAGCCACCAAGTGCCGCGCCCACCGACATCAGCAGGAACCTGGACGAGAACATGAGGGCATTACCCGCAAGTAGATCGCGTTCTCCCGTGATGTTCGGGACCGCAGCGTTCTTGGCAGCTTCGAAGAACGTGCCGACGACTGACAGCGCAGCAGTACACACGTACGCAATCCAGAGATCCTCCGGACGTCTCACGAGTAAGAAACCGAACGCAATCACGACGCGAATGAGGTCGGTAACGATCATCACCGTGCGACGCGACCAGCGATCGACAAACGCGCCGGCAAGCGGAGCAAAGAGTGTGAATGGCACGAGTCGCGAGATGAGGAGAATCGTGGTCACTTCGGGTGCGGCGTTGGACACAACACGGACCAATCCGAGAGCGGCAATGAAGTTGAACCAGTTGCCGAGCTCGGAGATGACCTGCCCGATCCACAATCGTCTGAAAAAGCGATTGCGGCGCAGGAGCTGTGTGTAGGTCAGTGAATCCATGTACTTATCCCGCAATAAAAAAGCCGCCTTGGCGGCGGCTCGCGATCTGCTGCGTTCTCTTCGAACGTCATCCTCCAACAAATCGCGGCGGCCTTTTTTCTAGAAATGCTGTGACACCTTCTACAAAATCCTTTTTCTTTGCTGATTCAATCTGCGTTTTATGTTCCAAATTCAGTTGAGTTCGCATGTCATTCGCGGCGCTGGCCTCAAGCAACATCTTGATCTCGCCGATTGCAGCCGTCGGCGCCTGGGCCAGCTTCTCCGCCATTGCCATCGCCTTGGTCATCAATTCCTCGTCAGGTGAAACTGAATTTATCATTCCCATTTCGGCGGCGGCTTGAGCAGTAATCAAATCGCCGGTGAATAACAACTCTGTTGCTCGTTTCCATCCTACGAGTCGCGGCAGCATAAATGTTCCACCACAATCGGGCGTGAGACCGATTTTTATAAACGCCTGGTTGAACCTGGCACTCTCCGCCGCGATCACGAGATCGCATGCCAATGCCAGATTGCATCCTCCGCCCGAAGCAACACCGTTCACAGCGGCGATAAACGGCACAGGCGTTTGTCGAATCAACATGATCGCTTCGTTCAGGAGACGCAACGGCTCGTCGAAGAAAGCTTCGACGCGTCCGTCTTTTTTCGCGATCTCCTGCATCTCGCGCAGATCACCACCAGCGGAAAACGCTCGCCCGGCGCCCGTAATCACGATCGCTCTGGCACCGCGCTCGAGTGCGTCCCTGACCGCGACTTTGAAATCGTTTGCGACCTGCACGTTAAGTGCGTTCAGCCGGTCCGGCCTGTTCAAGGTCAGCAAACAAACCGCGTCGCGCATCTGAAGTTGGATCGTTTCGTAATTCACTTAGCTCGTATTCAGCCCTCTTTTGAGCGTTCTTCGCCGTCTCTCGCGTAAACTATCCCGCGCCGGGAAAATCGACTTGTTTGAGGTTTATGCCCGAAGCTAGCTCTTCGCAATCGCCGGACTGAACTCGTCAGGTCCTTTGTTGCGCGCGACTCGCGCTAAAACAATCGCTGCATAAAACCGGCCTGCCGGAAGATGGCTTGAACGGCACTGAATCGTTCTTGCCACATTGATCGCAGGTGATCTCAAATCTTTGCCGGTCACCTCCCTGGGCCTTAGGACCGCCGAAGTTGGCGCGCCGTGCGTCGCGGCATGGCTTACATCGCTTCGGGTGAGTTAGGTTACGTTCCCTGTAATAATCCTGTTCCCGTTCCGTAAATACGAACGGAGTACTACACTCCGAACACGTGATTTCAAGGTCTGGCATCGCGGTTTCTCCACGAGAGTGAAAACGAGGACATTCACTCTCTTGCTCTTCGGAGCGCTGGCGTTACGTTTCTTTCAACCACAGGACGTGGAGCGAAAGCACTGTTTTTTACAAACGCACGCCGAAAAGCCGGCGTCCCGACGGGTTATGTTGACGGGAGTTTACTCCAGCAATTCCGCGTATTCAATTTTTTTGTGAAAACTTTTTCCCAAAAAGTGTGGCGGAAGATCTTCGTGTATCGGTTCGTTGTGGCGTCTGAGCCACACACGGACCGCTTAAACCCTGCTTTTAACCCGGCACGTGCGTTGCTCTTCAGCTTAGCGAAGCATGAGCAAACTCCTGCATAAGGGCCCCGGCATTTGATTAAACAGACTACGCTCGGCAGTGCTGTTGAGACGCGCGGAATCGGACTGCACACTGCTGTTCCGGTCCACATTCGTCTGGTCCCAGCCCCACCCGATACCGGCTACGTCTTTCGCCGCACCGATCTCGGCGGCTTCGAAATTCCCGCGACAGTCGAATCCGTTGCGCATTGTGGTTACGCAACCACGCTCATGCGCACGGGTGTCATGCTTTCCACTGTCGAACACCTGCTCGCAGCCCTCCGTGGTCTCGGCATCGACAACGCGTTTATCGAAGTCGACAATCTCGAGATTCCAATCATGGACGGATCCGCGGAAGACTTCGCGCAGATCATCGAACGTGCAGGTATCGTCGAGCAGCCACTGGCGCGACGCGCGCTGCTCGTGCGAGAGAAAGTTTCCTATGAACAGGGCAATCGACGTATCAGCGTGGAGCCGGCCGACACTTACCAGATCGACTGCCTGATCGACTTTTCACATCCGATGATTGGCGTACAGAGTTTGTTTGTGGAGTTGAACAACGGCGCGTTCAGTCGTGATATCGCAGCGGCGCGCACCTTTGGTTTCACAAACGAGATCGAGGAGTTGAGAAAAGCAAATCTTATTCGCGGTGGATCACTCGACAATGCGATCGTGCTGACGCCCGAAGGGATGTTGAACGAAACGGGTTTGCGCTTCCGAGATGAGTTTGTTCGTCACAAGATACTCGACATCATCGGCGATCTCGCACTGCTCGGCATGCCAATTCTCGGAAAGGTCGTTGCCGAACGGAGCGGCCACATCATGCATGCAGGATTGATGTCGAAGCTGCTGCGTGTGAGATCCGCGTGGGACATCGTCGACATGTGAGTGATTCTAAAGTCCACTCCTCACGATATCGTGCACCCTGATTAACCCGACGCACATGCCATCATGATCAACTACCGGCAGCACAGAGATCTGCGAAGGCCTGTCTTCCATTAACCGCAACGCATCAACCGCGAGCTGATCCGGTGTCGCAACTACCGGCTCGTGCGTCATAAAGTCGTCACACGTCAGTTTCGCTAACGACTCATAACTCGTCTGCTCAATTGCCCGTCGCAAATCACCGTCGGTAATGATCCCCGCCAGTCGTCCTGAACCGTTGATTACACAAACAGCGCCTAATCCGCCTTTGCTGATCGTCCTAACAACGTCGACCCACGAGGAGCCCATCCCGATCAGCGGAGTTTCGCGACCACCATGCATCAAGTCAGCGACACGCAATGTCAGCCGCTTGCCCAACTGGCCCGCAGGATGATTCACGGCAAAATCGTCTGGCGTTAGTCCTTTAACCTTCATGACCGTCATCGCGAGCGCATCGCCGATCGCGAGCGCCACTGTGGTACTCGTCGTCGGCGCGAGATTTAAAGGACACGCCTCCTGGTCCACGGAAGCATCGAGCACGGCATCCGCACGGCGCGCAAGGGTCGAGTTTATGCGTCCGACAATTGCGACAATCGGTACTTTCCGATTTTTGAGATACGGCAACATCGCGACAATCTCATCCGTTTCGCCGCTGTTACTCAAAACGATGACGACGTCGTCCGGCTGCACGATCCCGAGACCGCCATGCAGTGCGTCTGAAGGATGCAGGTAGAGCGCGGCTGTTCCCGCACTCGTCATCGTTGCCGCTATCTTTTGACCGATGATCCCAGACTTCCCTACTCCGAGAATCACAACCTTTCCCTTGCAGTTCGCTACGAGTTCGACCACCCGGTCCACCTCAGCTCGGTCAAGCCGCGTGGCCGTTTGGGCGATGGCATCAGACTCAATTCTTAGTAGTTGCTGGATTTCCGCGAGATGGTCTTGGGACATTGGCCCCTTTGATATACGACGAAAGTAACATTTGGCAAGTCGGCGACAGGTAAGTTATAGTCCGGCATTCGTTCAGATTCAGTTCAGACAAGGTGGGTCTATCGCGATGGGTCTGATAAGTCTCCTTCCCAAAGAAGAGCAGTATTTCGATCTGTTTACGCAGATGACGCTCTACATCTCTGCGGCCGCGCGAGAGCTGAAGGAGATGCTCGCCGACAAGAATCACGAGTTCAAAGAGTATGCGCAGCGCATCAAGGGCCTCGAACACGCCTGCGACGAGCTTACACACAGCATTTCAACGCGGCTGAACAAGTCGTTTATTACGCCGTTTGACCGCGAAGACATCTATATGATGTCGACGGCGCTGGACGACATCGTCGATTTGATTGACGATGCGGCCCGCGCGATCATCATCTTCGATGTCCGGGAAATTACCGCGTACGCTCGTGATTTTGCGAATGTCATCGAGCGCATGGCCGACCAGCTCAAAGAAATTGTTTCGACTCTACAACGGCCCAAGAACGTGACCCAGCGGCTCGTCGAGATTCATCGTCTCGAAAACGAAGGCGACGACATCTATCACGCCGCGATTGCGGATCTTTTTCACGATCCGCCCGACGCATTAACTGTTTTGAAGTGGAAAGAGGTTTACGAGAAGCTCGAAGCTGCGGTCGATCGTTGCGAGAACGTAGCTAACATTATTGAGAGTGTGATTATTAAGCATACTTAGTAACCGACTCCCATGACCGCAACTCTGGCTTTCATCATCATCCTCGTCTTCCTGGCGCTTGTCTTCGATTACATCAACGGTTTTCACGACGCCGCCAACTCGATCGCAACCGTGGTTTCCACGCGCGTTCTCTCGCCCGGTCTCGCAGTAATCTGGGCCGCCTTCTTTAACTTCATCGCTTTCGCAGTGTTCGGCACACGCGTCGCCAAGTCGATCGGCGACGGCGTTCGCATGGACCTGATCAGCGCCGACTTGCGTCTTTACGTGCTGCTCGCGGCATTGCTCGGTGCGATCGTTTGGAATTTGATCACGTGGTACCTCGGTCTGCCGACGTCGAGCTCACACGCGTTGCTTGGTGGTTACGCGGGCGCGGGTATCGCCGCGTATGGCGGTGTTAGTGGTCTACTGAAAGCCGACGTTTGGATTCGCACGCTTCAGTTCATCGTGCTCTCGCCGCTGATCGGGATGTTCCTGGGCTTTACGATGATGGTGCTGGTCTATTGGATCTTTCGACGCTTTTCAGCGACGCGCGTGGACAAGATCTTCCGGCGAGGGCAGTTATTCTCGGCGGCAGCGTTCTCTCTCGGACACGGCGGCAACGATGCGCAGAAGACGATGGGAATCATCACTGCCGTGCTTACGGCTGGTGGTGTTTGGGGCATGGCTTATAACCCCGACGGATCTCTGCCCGCGATCCCAACTGCGGTCGTGCTGTCGGCGCATGCTGCGATCGCGCTCGGCACGTTGTCTGGAGGCTGGCGCATCGTGCGGACGATGGGCACGCGGATCACGAAGCTGAAACCCGTGGGCGGCTTCTGCGCCGAGTCTGCTGCCGCGCTGACGCTTGCGTATGTGACGCTCACTGGAACTCCTGTTTCCACGACACACACGATCACTGGATCGATTGTCGGTGTGGGCGCGACGCGTCGGTTGTCGGCGGTGAAATGGGGCGTGGCCGGCCGCATTGTTTGGGCCTGGATACTGACGATCCCCGCCGCGGCCTTCGTCGCCGCAGTGTCTTACTGGGTCGTCTCAACCATTCACCACCTCGCCAACTAAGCCTCAATAAGAATTAGCCACAAGAAGGCACAGAAAACACAAAAGGTTCTGAAAACCATTTTGTGCCTTTTGAGTCTTTTGTGGCTAAATAGCAGTATGATCCGCGTTTTAGTGATTTTATTTGTTCTGGTTCTTCCGCACTTGATAGTTGAACCCACTGATCCCGATGGCCGTCAACTTGGTGTTAATTTGGGCGGTGTGTTGTGACAGACCGCGGTAGCCGCGTTGAGTCTCCGCGTAACCACTACGTTGCCGAGTTCAATCAAAAATATTCTTCCATTGCCTGTTGTTGGCAAGGGCTAGATTCGGGCTTGCGTTGCAGCATGAACGTAGCGTCGCTCAGCATGATACTGAAAGATCCGTGCTGAACTGCATTGAGAGATATCGAAAGCGAGATATACTAGCCTCGTAACTTGATGGAGGAGAGCTAATGGCTAATTTGCTGGAACGAATCACGATCAATCCCGACCAGTGTGGCGGTCGACCGTGCATTCGCGGCATGCGTATTCGCGTTATTGATGTTCTCGATCTCTTTGCGGCAGGGCTCACTTCCGAGCAAATCCTCGAAGAAATGCCTGATCTCGACACAGAAGATTTGAAAGCTGCGCTGCAATACGCTGCCCGCAAGCTGGATCATCCGGTGCTTGCCGCATGAGGATCTGGGTCGATGCTCAAATGTCTCCCGCGATAGCCACGTGGATTAGCAGCAACTACGCTGTGAGCGCGGTGGCAATTCGTGATCTCGGATTGCGGGATGCGGAAGACAAAGAAATTTTTGAAGCGGCCAGAAATGAGAGAGCTGTGGTTATGACAAAAGACAGCGATTTCGTGTTGTTGCTCGATAAGCTGGGAGCACCGCCTCAAGTAATCTGGGTCACCTGCGGAAATACGTCGAATGCACGCTTAAAAGAACTCCTCACGCACACTCTGCCCAAGGCGTTAGAGCTCCTCAATTTTGGCGAAAAGCTAGTCGAGATTAGTGCAGCCTGATCTAACAACTCTGGCCCACACCAAAATCGCCCGATACCAAACCGCCGTTATTGACTGGGGGGACAGAAAGGGGTTACAAAGGGGGACATTCTTATGCACCTCTTTGAAACACGCCATTTTGTTTAGGCCCGCGTAGCTCAGTGGATTAGAGCGTTCGCCTCCGGAGC
>DAIOGT010000010.1:0-52962 GCA_036745095.1 Pyrinomonadaceae bacterium | reverse complement strand
TCGGCCGTCAAATCGGGCCGCTTCAAGTAACCTCGCGCCACCCCAGTTCCACCGATGTACAACTCACCGATGACGCCCACCGGCACCGGCTCGAAAGAGCGATCGAGGACGTACATGCGCAGGTTCTTAATCGGTCGGCCTATCGGTACGCGCGGGGAGAGTTCCGGACGGCAGCGCCAAGCCGTCACTTCCACCGCCGCTTCCGTTGGTCCATACAAATTGTCGAGAGGGGTGCTTAGAACTTCGAAGAACCGTTCCTGCAACTCGGCCGACAATGCCTCGCCGCTGCAAATTACTTGACGCAAGCTGCCGCAAAGCTCGGGACTCGCTTGCTCCAGAA
This sequence comes from Pyrinomonadaceae bacterium, assembly GCA_036745095.1. GTDB lineage: Bacteria > Acidobacteriota > Blastocatellia > Pyrinomonadales > Pyrinomonadaceae > PSRF01. The sequence continues at coordinate 52,622 of DAIOGT010000010.1, read as the reverse complement.
ACGGATGCAACATTGCGGGAACGAAGTGGACGATCGTGATTTGCTCAGCTGCGATCAGTTCCGCAAGGTAAGCAGGATCGCGATGACCCTCCGGACGTGCCATCACCAGGCATGCTCCACTGATGAGCGGTGCGAAAAACTCCCAAACCGAAACGTCAAACGTGAACGGCGTCTTCTGCACAAACCGATCGTCAGCACTGAGTCCGTAATGGACCCGCATCCACTGGAGACGGTTTACGATGCCGCGATGAGCATTCATGACTCCTTTGGGTTGGCCGGTCGAGCCGGATGTGTAGATCAGATAGGCGACGTTATCGGGAGTGCTTGAAGTATTCTTCGTCAGAATGCCACCAGCAACTTCAGCCCAGTCACTGTCTAAACAAAGTATGTGATCAGCGTGGGTGACTTTTGTCGCAAGAGCCTGTTCGGTGAGAATGACGTGCAGCCCGGCGTTCTCCGACATATAAGCAAGTCGCTCGTTTGGGTGGCTCGGATCGAGTGGCAAGTACGCTGCTCCGGCTTCCATCACACCGAGAAGCGCAACGACCATCTCAACTGAGCGCGTCATGCATACGCCGACGTAACTCTCTGGTCCGACACCTTGCTCCTGCAACCAACATGCGAGTTGGTCCACGCGAGTTTGTAACTCACGATAACTAATCTGGCCTTTGTCGCTGCTGACAGCGATAGCGTCAGGACTACGTTCGGCCTGTTCACGGACGAGCTCGTGCACACAGGCCGCGCGGCCGTAAAAACAATTTGTATCATTCCACTCAACGAGCAGACGCTGTCGCTCACTCTCACTCAACAGCGACAAGCGTGAGGTGGGCGTGTGCTGCTCCGCCACCACAGCTCGGACGAGGTTCAGGAAATGGTCCGCCATGCGGGCGATAGTTTCGGGCTCGAACAAGTCTACATCGTATTCAAAACTGCCTTTCAGTCCGCCCGCTGATTCAGTCAACTCCAACGTGAGGTCGTACATAGCTGTCAGGGTTTCAACCTGCAATGGTTCGAGGCGCAATCCCGCCATCTGAATCACCGGTTCAGCCTGTCGCAACAGCAGCATCACCTGAAACAATGGAGACGTGCCCGCTTCGCGTGCTGGTTGTAACTCTTCGACCAATCTCTCGAAAGGGAGATTCTGGTGAGCGTTACCTTCCAATACCGCTCGTCGCACACGTCGCAGCAGAGTTCGAAAGGCTGGGTCGTCGCGCAAATCACAATGGAGCACGAGTGTATTGACGAGGAATCCGATCAGACCGTGCGTATCCGCGTGGTCACGATTGGCTACGGGATACCCGATTAAGAATTGCTGCTGGCCGCTATAACGCGCGAGAAGGATCTGAAACACCGCCGCCAGCGTCATAAACAACGTGGAACCTTCCTCGCGTCCAAGCGCCGTCAAACGCAGGCTCAATTCCTGATCAAGATGAAAGTGAAAACGCGCCCCGCGGTGTAGGTTCACAGAGGAACGCGAGTGATCGCTGGGCAACTCCAATTTGTGCGACGCACCTGCCAGTTCACTGCGCCAGTAATCCAGCAACATTGCCAACGTGTCGCCTTGCAACGCCTCGCGCTGATGAATCGCCAAATCCGTATATTGAATGGACAGATCTTCAAGTGGCGATGGTCGACCCTGTGCAAAGGCTGGATAGATTGCAGATAGCTCGCGCAACATCACGCCGGCTGACCAGCCGTCGCATATCAAATGATGAAGCGTTAGAAGCAGGACGTGCTGGTGTTCGGTTAAGCGTACGAGTAAGGCGCGCACCAGCGGCGCCTCCTCAAGATTGAAGGGCCGCGCGGCCTCGACACGCAGCATGTCTGCGAGGCCTTCTGCCACTGGCAGACCGGGTGACTCGACGAGCGGTATGTCGAGTTCCAGTTGGTCCACGATCACCTGTCGCGGCTCACCGTTGGCGGTCAGAAAGTGCGTGCGGAGGGCTTCGTGACGACGCACGATCTCGTTGAGGCTCGATTTCAAGGCGTCGACGTCAATCGCGCCGGTGATGCGGAGGGCCATCGGCACGTTGTAGACAGTCTCGCCTGCTCGTAACTGTTCATCAATCCAAAGCCGCTGCTGAGCGTAAGACAACTCGGCTTCGGTCTGGCCCAGGCGTCGGAGCTGAAGCTGTGCGCCAGGTTTCGCCTCGATCTGAGTGAGTGCTGCTGCAAGCTGTCTGATAGTGGGGTTATCAAAAAGCATTTCAAGGGAGATTTCGCGGCTCAATTCCTTGCCGGCGCGCGCTATCACTTGGGCTGCGGAAATGGAGTCGCCGCCTGCCTCAAAGAAATTGGTACGTGGACCAATCGCGTTAATCTCGAGAACCTCACACCAGACGATAGCGAGGCGGGCTTCGACAGCCGTAAACGTGTCGCCCTCACCTCTCCTCGTGTCGTCGACTTTGGCAGCCGTACGACCGTCAGGCTTGTTCCACTGCGCGACTACGCGCAGGTCGCCTGCCATAAACTGTTCGCGACAGGCAGCCCGGCGAATTTTGCCACTCGAGGTTTTTGGAAGAGAGTTCGGTAGGATGAGGGCGATCGCGTCGAGTACGAGTTCGTGATCGCGCACAACGGCGGCCTGGATCTCGCCGAATAATGTCTCGGCGATATCAGTTGCGCCCCGGTCAATCTCCTGAACCAGAACGATGCGCTGTTCGCTACCGTTTTCGATCGAAAAAGCGGCGCCGCAATTTGGTCGCAGGGCCGTGTGTGTTCTCTGTGCTGAAATTTCAATGTCGTGCGGATGATAGTTAAGCCCGTGAACGATAATCAGATCCTTCAGACGACCGGTAACGAACAAGCCGTCGCTGTCGAGGAAACCCATATCGCCAGTGCGAAGGTACGTGGCCGCATCGTTCGGCAGCGACGCCCTTAATCTTTCCTGCGTTTCCTGCGGCCGGTTCCAGTACATGCCTGAAACACTTGGGCCAGTAATCCAGATTTCCCCAACCTGATCGGATTGACACGCTTCGAGAGTTTCCGGGTTGACGATTACGACAGTTTGGCCGAGGGCCGGGAAGCCATTCGCTGTCAAGCGCCGCGTCGTGGCGGGCGAAGAAGATGCGTTGACTTCATTCTGTTCAAGCGCGCGTGTGTCAGCGTCTTTTATCTTTGGTCCATCGCACCCAGCTGCGGAAACCAAAAGCGTTGCCTCGGCAAGTCCGTAACACGGCCTGAATGCGGTGCGGCGGAAACCGCAGTCAGCGAACGCCGACGCAAACCGATCCAGTGTTTCGGCCAGAACCGGTTCGGCTCCGTTAAAAGCCACGCTCCACGAGCTTAGATCGAGTCCGTACTTCTGCTCGCTTGTAACTTTACGAGCGCATAGATCGAAGGCGAAATTTGGACCACCACTCGTGGTTGCTTGGTATCTTGAGATTGCTTCCAGCCAGCGCATCGGACGTTGCAGAAAGGACAAGGGCGACATCAACACGCATTGCGCGCCGGCGTAGAGAGGCTGCAACACCGATCCGATTAGGCCCATGTCGTGGTACACCGGCAACCAGCTCACGATGATCGATTGTTCGGCCTGGCCGAACGCATGCTGAATGAGCGACTGGTTGTGCAAGAGGTTGGCGTGCGTGATCATCACGCCTTTGGGAGCCGCCACGGATCCGGAAGTGTATTGGAGTAAAGCAACCGTGCGGTCGTCTACGGGCTCAGGCTGCCAGGAATCAAAAGGATCATCATCGACGTTATCCACGACGAGCCAGTTGATATTCTTATTGGTGAATAGATCGCCCGCTGTCCGGCGCGTGCTTGTCATGACGGATGTGGTGGTCAGTCCGACACGCGGACGCGCATCTGCCGCGATCGACCAAAGACGCTGCGCATGTTTCTTCGAAGCGGGCGGATACGCCGGTGTGGCGATGCTACCGGCATAGAGGCAACCAAAAAACGCTGAGATGAACTGCAAACCCGGCGGTAGGACGAGCAAAACCGGCTCACCGCTAGCGCCCGCGTGTTGCAGCCGGCGCGCAATCGCTCGCGCTTCCCTGTCTAGAGTGGCATAAGTAAGGCTCTCGGATTCACGCTCGCCATCCGCAAGGAATGTGTACACCTGCTCGCTCGGACGCTCTTCCGCGCGCCGGCGTAACAAGTCAACGAAGGTTTCTCCGGCGACAACCGGCCTGGTGATGGTTTCTTCAAATATCATTTCTTCTAAGCCCTATGGTGTTGCAGGCTGTTGGCTGGTCCGTGGGATTCAATGTGTCGGTTGTCTCTCGAGCCAACCGTAACCTTTGAGATCAGACAATTCGATTTCGGCAACGCATTGGACCGGAACATAGTCGAGAGTCAACGAGCCTTTTACCGTGACTTGTCCCTGGCCCATTTCGAAGTCGGCCAGTTGCAAATCAACGCCGTCTGTCGCGAGGTTGACCCCCAGTTCGGTCCCTCCGGCCGTGTCGGTAAACTTGATGTGGACGTAGCCTCGTTGAATACACTCTTTGAATGCTGCGGGTGTGCGATTCGGTCGTAGTACTGCTTCGACCGTGTGTTTTCCTGAAGTCAATTTATTGACGAGTTCGCTCATGCTTTCTCCTGTGATTTTGTGGTGACGCGTTAAGGAACAATCAGAACGCTGCGCGATACGGGCGGGTGCTCGAGCCACTCGAATTCAGGGAACATCTCGTCGACGGCAGCCCAATCAGGTTGATGATCATCGAAGACGCCGCGAAACAGATGTTGTGACAGATAGCTGGCTCCAGAAGTTCCTCCAGTGCCGCGAGCGGCGTGGGGGATGTACCGCTTTGCAAAGCCAAGATGAAGCCCGCGCCAAGTGAGCAGATCCTTATCGAGTTGACGGCACACGGTCCAAACTTCCTGCCACTTCGAACGCCGTTCATCAGTGCCGAGCATCGCCTGTTTGAGACTGACGAAACCCTTTTCACAGAAGGACAGAACAGGCTTGAAATGTTCGATCCGACGGAAGTGTTCCAGCTTCTCGGTATTCAGCCCGTGCAGCAGCGTGTCCATCAAATGGTAGCCAACAGATTGCAACGCGCTTGCTTTTCCGGTGAGCTCTCGGAACGTGGCGAAGTGAGCGACCGGCATGGTTCGCAGTACGCGCAACAAATCGCGCAGAAAACTCGCGAACCGAGTAGCCATTTGCAACTTCTGCACAGCGACTCGGGGTGATTCAGCGATTATGGCTTTAACTGCGAGACTGACCGTGAGGCGAATTCCCAGAAAGCAAAGCTCGGACGCTTGCAGCACTCGCACAAACAGCACTTCATCGTGACTCTGCGTTAGCGGCACGCCGGAAAGGTTTATCAGCGCACTGAGACGCGATGGAGAGGCTGCAAATGATTCGAGGGTATCCCTCAAGTTCAGCGGCTTTTCGAGGCTGGTGGCGTCCAGTTGCCGCGTTTTCTCCATGACCTCTGCGAGGAGCAAAACCCGGAGTTGCACTTCCGCATGATTGAAATGATCGAGGTTGTGACCAACTCCACCATCCAAACTTCCCGTTTCAAAGCCGTGCAATGCTTTCATTAGCGCGTGCACGCCAACTACACTTCGTTGGACCAGAAGGTCACTGGCTTCGCTGTCTGGCCCAAGGTACCAATCGACCATCCGGCCATCCATGTACTCATAGTAGTTAGGCTGCGTTCCCGCAGCGACGTTCCCGGCGAAGTAGGTGGCGGCGAACAGAACTCTTCCCATGTCGCGGGTTAGTGCCGAACGACTTGGATTCGACGCTATGGAAGTTGCGAAAACATGGGTCGCGGCCCACTCCTTGCGAAAGTATGCGGGGAGATATTCGCGTCCGGCGCAACGCTGCACTGTCATCAGCGTCTCGAGCTCCAGTTCATTTAGACAGCCCCGAATGGTGCTACATGAGACCATGTTTGACTTCCTTGCTGTGGTGCTTGGATTTACTTTGGAGAGGTTCAGGCGATGACAAATCGCGCCTGGCCCGTGCCCGGTCCGAAAGAGGGGAGACCGGAATTATCAGCGTCGAGATCTCGCACGAACTTGTTTTGTTCATCTATGAGGATCGATCGCGCCTTGATCGGACGGTCTGACAACGTGAATCCCATTATGATGATCTCTTCGCCGACGGCGATCAGGTGAGCGCATGCGCCGTTCATGCAGATCGTGCCCGGCGCGGCCACGGGAATAGTGTAGGTTTCGAGTCGTACCCCGGTCGTATTGCTTACGATCAGCACGCGTTCTCCCGGCCACAAACCAACCCTCTGCATGAGCGTCTGGTCGATGGAAATACTTCCGACATACGACAGCTCCGCCTGAGTAACGGTCGCTTTATGAATCTTCGACGATAGCACGTATCGCATTGCTTGAACCTCTCGTTGTTATTTCGAATCGTTACAAATGTCCCTCATGCGAAGAGGGTGCGCCCCAGAGAAATCGCGAGGGCCTCATTGCCTGTTACGCGCAGTTTTGCCTGGAGGTAGCATTCACCGACGTTGAGTTCGCCGGTGGCAAGTTTCAAAAGATCGTCGGACTTGATCGTGATCGTGCAGTCCGGTTCGGCATTCACTGGATTGAAAACGGGCGCGTCTTTGTCCAGGTTTATGGTCCACGTTCCGCCACCGTTTCCTTTGACCAGAAACTTCACCGAACCTTGAAGATCTTTCTCTCGTTGCAATCGCGCGGGGAAATGGGTCAGGAATAACTCATCAATCGATGTGAATGTAGCCCGCACGCTGTGGCCGTTATCGCTCGCTCGGTCCGTTTCGACGGGAGTTCCGGGAAGCAGATCTGTTCGCGGGTAACCCAATTCCACAATCAGATCCTTGAGTCGATTCTTCGAGGCAGGGGGGACGTCCGACAGCAGCGCGACGATTTCCGCTCCCCGGCCAATTGAGGTGTTGTAAATCCGGCTGGCGAATTCAGCCTTGGGATCACCTGGACCACGCTCGTGTTTCGTGGTGAATGCGGCATTGACGATCTCGGGATCTGAGTCGAGGCCGAGAAAATGAAATGCTTGCGCTAAGACGGCTGGTCCAGCTTTAACTAAATCTTCGTAATGCAGGCGAAAACAACAGTTTTGATTGGCTTTCTCAAACTGCAACAGCAGTTGAGTTTGTTCGATGCAGAAATCAACTCCGCTTTTATAGTCCCAAAGATCAAACTTCAGTTTTCCGAAACGAGTTGATTCGAAGCCGGAGCGGATTAGATCCAGAGGATGCCGGTAAAGACATAAAAACGCAGCATTCGGAAAAGTGCGTTGCAACGCTTCCGCGTGAGCAAGATTTGATGGCGTCTTCTCGGCCCAAAGCTTTTTACCTTTTGCCTGCGCGTACGACTTCATGAAGTCCTCGATCGTCGTTCGCACCTGGCGCGTGGTCCATGCACTTCGCTCGGCCTCGTCACAGTCGAGCAGTTGTGCGCTGCTGTAATAAAGCGAATGGTACAAACGCTCAACGAGGTTCCCGAGATCCAGCTCGCCCGGGCAACAAATTGACGGGTGCGTATCCAGAAGTAGTCTCAGAAGGGTGGACCCCGCGCGGGGTAAGCTGAGAACGAAAATCTGTTCCCACTTGTGTTCTGTGTTTGTATGCGCTTGGTGTGGCTGCATAGGTTTATTACCGCGGATGGTATTGACTGTCGCCCACGTCTGGTCCAACCGGCAGATTCGGTGCCGGTTTTACGGGCACAATTTTCTGTCCCAGACTTCGCAACCTGACGATCTTCAATTCGTCAAGCAACTCGACGCCACTTTCGGCGGCGTTGCCGTTCAGCAAACTTGGTCTTTCGTCTCCGCGGAAATGGGCACAGACGAGCTTATGAGCGTCGTAAGTGAAGCCGAAAGCAGTGACGAATTCCTCGTACTTCTGTCGCAATCCGGGTTCGATAGTTTGGAACAAGTTGCGTTGCGATTGCAGCAGTTTGAGCAGGTACCGATGGTCCACAGCCAGTATGCCGCTCATGCCGGGCGGAACATTCGGGGGCATCATTGATGGTCGAACGGTCTCGTCGTAATCACTGGTCGGGAAATCTCCAGCGTAGTGCAAAGAGGCGCTCGATCCGTCCATTAGCAACGTGGCTAATTCAAGTGCGCTGAACGCGTCTTCAGGAGAGTCTTCCGCCTGGGCGGTAACAAAACAGTTGATAGCTACAATCAGTCCCTGAATGAGAACCAGAAATACATGATGACCTCGAATCCACCGGTTTAACGGATCGCACCAGAGGGTATCGACCTCCTTGATCTCGACCACTTCCAGCTCCGCCCGGATCTGGGTCGCTGATTTTGAGCCGGCCACGAGGTGAAGGAGTGACTCGAACGCCGCGCGCAGTGCAATCCACTGCTTCTGCGTGAGAGACGATCCGCCCGAGACCGTGTCTTCGAGAAGTTCTTCGTACGCCTTGAGAATCGACGCGGTGAACACATGCAGCGTATTCGGATCTTCTACCCGGCGAATCCGGCAGTACTCGTCGTGCGAATGCGAATCAGCAGCCTCGCAGGCCGCCGGCGCGTGCGCCGGTGGGAATAGCCTTTCGCCGAGATTGCTCAATGAGGACGACACTTCGCGTAAAACGTGCTCAATCGAGGTGCCGGTTGACCGCGGAAAGTCGAGGTGCAGGAGGCCCGCGATTTCCGTTGTGCGCCGCCGCTGCACGTCACGATAGCTTTTTGGCAGCTCGGCCGGACTGACGAGTAACAGAGTAGGGATTTCCGTCATTGTTACCTCACTGAAAACGAACGCTGAGGTGGCCCAGGTGAAGTCCTGGTAATAATGTTGAAGACCAGTTTGTTTTGGGTTGGAGTACTGCGTTGATCCGTCAGCCTCTTCGCTGCTCACGCAACTGCTGACGAAGCCGTGCTCGAGAGGGACTAAGTTCGACAACCGCATCCGGTTTAGGGGCCTGGCAAATCAACTCTGCTATTCCGTTCACCGTCGGCTTCTGAAAGAGGTCGATTATCGGTAGATCCGCTTCGAACTTGAGATCCAACCTGCTTTTGAGTTGGACCATCTTCAATGAATGTGCTCCGAGGGTGAACAGATTGTCGAAAGTACCGATCTGCTCGACTCCCAGCGTCTCCTCAATTACGGCGGCGATCTGCTTTTTCAGCTCAGTCTCAGGCGCACAGTACTGTGGCTGCGATCTGAGTCGCGGTGTGTCAAGAATCGAGAGCGCGCGGTAGTCGATCTTCCCGCCGGGGAGCAGTGGGACTTTCTCCAGGGGTATGTAGATTGATGGAATCATGTATGCGGGAAGCAGTTGTGAAAGAAATTCGCGAATGTCAGAAGCATCACTGCCGTCCTTCTCTGACGAGACGAAATAAACAACCAGCAACTTATTAGCGGCCTCGCCGCTGGTGTGCGCGACTGCGTGCTTTACCGCTGGATGGCTGAGAACCGCAGCTTCGACGTCACGCAATTCGATCCTCACTCCCTGTACCTTAATCTGGTGGTCCAGGCGGCCAAGCAACTCGATGGCGCCATCGATCGCCAAACACCCGGCATCGCCGGTGCGATACATCCTTTGTCCTGGTTCTTCAAAAAACGGATCCGGAACGAACCTCTCGGCGGTCAGATTACTCATCCCCACATAGCCACGCGCCGTCCCGATGCCGCCGATGTAGATTTCTCCAGGAACTCCCGCCGGCGTCGGATTCATGAATGGATCGAGTATGTATATGCGAGTGTTTCGCAGCGCCCGCCCGATAAATACATATTCCTGGCTTGGATCGACGCGACCAGAGGTAGCCCAGATCGTCGTCTCCGATGTTCCATATGTATTGAACATCTTTCGTTCGTTGGACCAGCGGTCGGCCACCGACTTAGGGCACGCCTCACCACCGACGATCAATGTGCGCAGTGCCGGCAGGTTGTCGTCTTCAAGAAGCGCAAGGGCCGACGGGAAGATCGATAAGTTGGTGATTGCCAATCGACGAAGCATCGGCACAAACGCGGGCGTGGGCAGCAGGTCGGAAGAAGGAGTGATAACGAGTTGTGCGCCGTGGCCGAGCGCCATGCAGATCTCGAATAAAGACGCGTCGAAACTCAGAGACGTGTAAAGCAGTATTCGATCGTCAGCAGTGATCCCAAACTCATTTGCCTCAGCACGAATCAGGTTGAGCATGCCGGTGTGAGGCACCATCACGCCCTTGGGCTTTCCAGTCGAGCCGGATGTATAAACGACATAAGCCAAATTGGCAGGGACAACGAATGATTCCGGCAGGCCGGCAGACTCCAGTTCGATGTCCTGCCATTCCGAGTCGAGACACAATGAGCGCGCGCCGGTTGCGGGAAGGTTTTTGCTCAAGCTCTCGGTCGTGACGATTAGCGCCGTTTTCGCATCCTGCAAAATCAGTTCAAGTCGGGCGGTGGGGTAACCCGGGTCCACGGCGACAAACGCAGCGCCGGCTTTGAGAATGCCTAACATCGCGATGATTGCCTCGATCGATCGTTCCATATAGAGGCCGATGATCATTTCCTCTCGCGCACCGAGGCGTCGCAGATAGTTCCCGAGCTGGTTGGCACGACGGTCAAGTTCGCCATACGTGATTGCATTCTCGCCATAACAAATGGCAATTGCTTCGGGCTGCTGGAGTGCATGGCAACGGACCATCTCTTGAAGCGTGCACGGGATTTCGTCGGCGCCCGTGGCATTTAAATCCTGCAGCAGCCAGCTCCGCTCTTCTTGTCCGAGGATCTCTAATTCGCCGATGGAAGAATCGGGATGCGCGGCAATGCTTTCGAGCAGAGTTTGAAAGTGGCCGATCATTCTTCGAACCGTAGCGGGCTCAAACAGGTCAGCGTTGTATTCGAGCCAGCCGCCCAGATCGTTCGCCGATTCTTTGAGCGAAAGTGTTACATCGTAGACCGCAGCACGGGGATCAAAATCGAACGCGCTGATTGTCATCTCCGTCGCTCCTATTTCCGGCGACGGCGTATTTTGCAAAACGAACAGTGCTTGAAAGATCGGAGTACGGCTGAGATCCCGCGGCGGCCGGATTTCCGCGACCAGACGCTCGAAAGGAAGATCCTGCTTCGCATACGCGTCGAGGCTGGTTTCCTTGACGCGCTCTAATAAGGTCGAAAAGTTTGGATTTCCGCTTGCATCGATACGCATCACCAACACGTTCACAAAGCAACCAATCAGATCTTCGAATTCGCTGCGGTTGCGGTTAGCAATAGGCGAGCCGATGAGCAGATCTGTCTGGTTCGTATAGCGATTAAGCAAGAGCGCGAAGGCCGAGAGGAGCACCATGTACAACGTGGCTCCTTCACGGCGACTCAGTTCATGTAGAGCCTTCAGGGTATGCGCTGGAACCGCGACGAACTGGCGCTCCCCACGATGCGTCAGCCGTGCCGGGCGGGGGTGATCGGTATGGATTTGGAGTTGGGGTAAGTCTCCGCTTAGCTTGACGCGCCAATAGTCGAGCAGCTTTTGCAAAGTTTCGCCTTGCAACAGTTGACGTTGCCACTCGGCATAATCGGCATATTGGACCAGCAGCGAATCCGTTTTCGGCGGACGATCTTCCCGAAGCAACTGGTAATTCTCCGCAACTTCGTTAGTCAGCACACCGAGAGACCAACCATCAGCCACGATATGGTGAATCGTAAACAGGAGGATACTTTCGCGCGGTGCGAGCCGGAACAAACTCGCGCGGAACAATGGCGGAGCATTGAGCGCGAAACCTCGGCCCGCCTCTGAATGCATCATCTCGTGGAGCACTCGCTGCTGTTCCGCTCCAGGCAGATGTTGAAGGTCGAACAGTTGCATCGAGTCGTTTGGCTCAGGCTCGATAAACTGAACGGGCTCGCCTTCCTCGACGCAAAAACCTGTTCGCAACGATTCGTGACGGATGACTACGGCCGCGAGACTTTTCTCGAGCCTCGTCCGATCGAGTGGTCCACGCAGTCGTACTGCTGAGCTGATGTTGTAAGTAGGACTTCCCGGGGCGAGCGAATCGAGAAACCACAGACGTTGCTGGGAGAACGATAGCCGCATGGCGCCTGTTCGCGTTACTCGCTGGATGGGGTTTTCGCTCGGGGCTGTCTGTTGGCCCGCTTTAATAAGGCTGACGATACCGGAGATCGTGGGCGCCGCAAGAATTTCTCGGAGCGGGATTACAATGTCAAAGGTGTCTCTCAACCGCGAAGTTAACTGAGTCGCGAGCAGCGAGTCGCCGCCGAGATCTGTAAAACTATCTTCGAAACCGACCTCGTCCACGGCCAGCAGCTTTTGAAACAGTTCCTTTACCTGCTCCTCTACTTTTCCGCTCGAGACAATAGAAAGTGTCGGGGAGACGCTTGGAGTTTTGTCTGCGGATTTGCCACGAGCAGCGGCTGTTAGTACCTGGTCCACCCAGTGTCGTTTTTTCTCGAAGGGATGAGTCGGCGCACTGATACGCTGATGACGATAGCGCGAAGCATAAGCGGGCCAATCTACTTTCGCACCACTGGACCAAAGCTTTCCTAACACGTAATGAATATGTCCGCGCTCAATGTCGGAGCACGAAAGTGATATCACTTGGTCACGCCGAGAGGCTGGCTGCTCCGACACGTTTGTATCTGTGGAACAGCCAATCTCTACCGCAATTTGCGCGGTGCCTTTCTGCGTGGCGAGTGTTTTGGCAAAGGAGCTTGCACCGTACCCATTGGGCGAGCCCGGGGGCGCCATCTCACTCGATCTTTTGTGCTTCGTGAGTAAGGCAAAAGCATCTGACAACGTGATCGATCCGCGAAGGCTGTCACCAACAATCTGACCCACACCTTCGCCGATGATTAGTTTGGGGGTGATGCCCCATTCGATGAGAGTTTTCGCGATCGCATACTCGAAGAAAAACAACACGATGTCGTTGTTGTCTTCTGTCAGCGGCTGGGCAATCGCGGAAAAGTCCACCGGACACTTATTCGGGGAATAACTCTCCCAGGCACTCACGCACCCTCGCACATGTTCGCGAAACGCAAGCTCCTGGTTGTAAATCACGACAGCCAGTTCAAGACAATCTGCCCTGTCCGGAAGAATGAAGACGACGTCTCTTGCAACAACTGCATCCGTGCGGTCGGGCAATCGCAAGAGTTGCGACGCTTCTCCTGCGTTCCGACCGACGGCAAAACGCCGGTATTCCCACTGCTTGCGACCCACCTGATATGTGTATCCGAGGTCATGCAAAAGGTAAGGCAACGGGTTTTCGTCGAGGAAAGTTGCGACTTGTTTCGCTGAAGTCTCCAATGCATTCCGACTCTTGGCGGCGAGCGGAATAAGCACCCACTCTCTCGTCTCATCAGGGGAAGTCGTAACCGGAGATTGCTCGAGGATCACATGACTGTTAGTACCGCCCAAGCCGAACGAACTGACGCCGGCGCGTAGTGGAGTGCCGTTCGTGGTCCAGTCGCGGAGTGTAGTGTTGATAAAGAAGGGACTATGGTCCAGGTCGATGTTTGGATTCAGCAGCTCGAAGTTAATACTCGGCGGGAGTGTTTGATGTTCGATTGCAAGCACGGTTTTGATCAACCCTGCCATGCCGGCCGCGGCGTCGAGATGTCCGATATTCGTCTTAACCGAGCCGATGGCGCAGGTTTCGGGTCCCGCGCCCCTCCCGAATACTTTCTTCAAACCCGCGATCTCGATCGGGTCACCCAGCGCGGTAGCGGTACCGTGTGCTTCGACATAGCTGATGCTTGCGGCATCAACGCCGGCCGCGGCCAGCGCTTCCGCAACAACTGCCGCCTGGGCCTGCTGGTTAGGCGCCGTGAATCCGGCTTTCATGGCGCCATCGTTGTTCACGGCCGTTCCCTTAATCACCGCGCGAATGGAATCGCCGTCGGCGATAGCATCACGCAGCCGCTTCAGGACAACAACACCAACGCCACTGCCGAATATCGTTCCCTGTGCTCGATGATCAAATGTGCGGCAGTGACCGTCCGGAGAGAGAATGCCATCGACCTCGTACACGTAACCCTTATGCGCCGGGAAGTTAAGAAAGACTGCGCCTGCGAGGGCGAAATCGCATTCGCGGCTGAGGAGACTTTGAACCGCAAGATGCACGGCGACGAGTGACGTGGAGCAAGCTGTCTGGACCGCGATGCTTGGACCACTCAGATTGAGTTTGTGTGACACGCGTGCTGTCAACGATGAAAGAGCATTTCCGACTCCGAGCTCAAAACCGCCGGCGTACCCTAACTCGTCGCGATTCTTATAAAGATATTCGAATGAGTAGTTGCTTGTTCCTGCGCCTGCATAAACACCCGTCGGCCCTTCGAGTCTGTCGCAGTCGTACCCGGCATCTTCGAGCGCCTCCCAACAGCTCTCGAGAAAGATTCGCTGTTGTGGATCCATGAGCAGCGCCTCGCGCGCTCCGTAGCCGAAGAAGGCAGCGTCAAAACAATCGTAATCGCTTAATGCTGACTCGGCTTTGACGTAATTCGGATTCTGGATCAACTTCTCGCTGACACCGACTTCAATCAACTTCGCATCGCTCAACGGCGACACGGCTTCCTTCCCTGCGCACAGGTTGCGCCAGAACTCTCGAACATTGGCTGCGCCCGGAAATCGACCGGCGTATCCAATAATCGCGATATCCAAAGGATTAAGTTCTGAGTGGCTCATGAAGATCTCGACGAAGCAAACTGCTTCGACTGTTAGTGTTTTTGACTTTCGACAACCAGATGAGTGAGGTCGGAGTAAGACACTCGGGCATTGGAGAGATCTGAATTTGCAATGTGTTGGACGAGTTCGGGCCTCGTGTAAGCCGCGTGCACCGAATCCGCAAACGACTTACGCATCAAGCCCGTGTACTTTCGTCCAAAGAACGCGACGTGCAAACCGTGCAGCAGGCGGGACCGCCGGCGCAAATCGCGAAAGTAGACCACTCCGCCCTCTTTCACGACGCGATGTGCTTCATTAAAGACCTGTACAGGGTTCGAGAAGTGATGCAACGTGGAATTGCAGATGAGCAGATCGATGCTACCGCTCGCAACCGGAATTGAATTCGCGGATGCGAGGATAAAATCAACGCGCGACGACACTTGCTCTCGCTTCGCGCGCTCGGCGCCGAGTTTCAGCATCTCCTTTGACAAGTCAACTCCTATGACACTGATGCGCGGCTCACGTTTGGCGAGCTTGATGGGAATCTGTCCTGGCCCAGTGCCGAGGTCCAGAATTTTGCCGAGGATTCGCATCGATAGCACGTGGTCCACGAACTGGTTGTCGAGCCGGTCCAGGTACGGGTTGGACGCCGTCTGTGCGTAGCCCAGCGCTTCTTCTTGCGTCTGCATTACTTCGGGTTCAGGAACCCGTTCCGAAGAAAATAACCACATAGCACCGTCTCGGTTTTTCGTACTGTTGGTTCAAAATTGGGAACAGGGGAAGTTATTAGGCCACCGCGGGCATCTGCTGGATCTCGCGGACCACTTTAGCGATCGCGTGGATGTCGGTTTCCCACTCTCGAGCAGCTGCTTCTATGACTTCCGACAGGGTGAGAACGGTGGGATTCTCAAGTAGAACACGTAGAGGAAAATCGATCTGCAACGTGTCTCGCAGGGCTGTCACTATCCTTGTCGCCATTATTGAATTCCCACCTAAGTCGAGGAAGGTTTCGTGAATTCCGACCTTGTCGACGCCCAGATAGAACTCCCAAACAGAGGCGATGACTGCTTGC
The DNA here is from genome assembly GCA_036745095.1 of Pyrinomonadaceae bacterium. GTDB lineage: Bacteria > Acidobacteriota > Blastocatellia > Pyrinomonadales > Pyrinomonadaceae > PSRF01. The sequence goes on along the minus strand of DAIOGT010000010.1, from coordinate 37,033 downwards.
AGATCATTCTGTGGTTCGCGGTGCGCAACTACTGACAGGGACGTACCTTGTGTGGCGAGACTCAACCCGGGCTCTATGTCCGCTGTGTTTACCCAGTATCGCTGCCGTTCGAAGGGGTAAGTCGGCAAACCTATGCGATGACGGTTCTCGGCGGCATAGTAAGTTTTCCAGTCCACGGGCACATTCGCATTCCATAACTTTCCGAGCGCGGTTAAGAGCCATTGCCGGTCAGTGAAGGAACCTGCGGCTGGTTGAAGCGCTGTCACGCACACGAGATCTGCAGGAGCGTTCTCTCCGGCGATTACATCGATAAGATTATTCTCGCCGAAAACAACAACAGCCTGTTCCGAAGACTCCAGCATCGTGGCGAGTACTCTATTGGACCGGGCCGTATCGTCTGTCGCGCGAGTGACCTCGAGGCTGGCCTGCGGAGAAGTCTGAATCTGGGAGTCTCTCACTGCTGATGACATGGCGTCTTCGATCTGCAAAGAGTTAGAGAAACAATCTGCCGTCAATTCACCAATTCCGAAGCCTGCGAAACCCTGCGGTCGCAACCCCCACGAGATGAGCAGTGTCGCCAACGAGTACTGCACCGCGACCGTAATCGCGCAAGATAGCTCCTCATGGTCCATCTCAGACACACTAGCTGTCGGTAATGGGTGATAGAGAATCTCTCTTATGTCACGGTTGTTGAGCCGCAGGCACGCTTCCGCGCAACGATCCATTGCATCGTGGAAAACAGGTTCATCGCGGTATAAGCCTGAAGTCGCATTCGGGTATCCTGCCGGTCGATCCGGGAACAGAAAAGTCAGCGTGCGCGAGTCGCCATCGTCCCAGCGCGTCATCACGTGATCGGGGCGGTTGCCTCGAAGCGCCTGAATGATTTCAGAGTTGCTTTGGCCCAGCACGGCCTTACGATGCTCGAGCGATCGTCGACCACTGGCAAGTGTAAATGCCACATCAGGCAACGAAGGGTTCGGAGTGGTCTCGAGTTGATTAGCGAGTTGCCGCGCCGCCTCATCAAGAGCAGTCGGCGTTTTCGCGGAAAGTAGAATCAACTGATCGGATCTCGACATACCAGAAGGTTCTCTCAAGGGCGCCTGTTCGAGAACGATATGCACATTCGTGCCGCCGATGCCGAATGAGTTGACCGCAGCTCGTCGTGGCGAATCAACTTCGGGCCAATTCTCGGCTTTCGAATTTACATAGAAGGGCGTCCGAGGCAGGCCGAGAACCGGGTTCGCCTGCTCGTAATGAAGAGTAGGTGGAATCACGCCGTGCTCGATTGCGAGTGTGGTCTTGATCAGGCTCGCGATTCCGGCCGCCGCATTTGCATGACCAATATTGGTCTTGACGGAACCAATGGAACAGAACTGTTTGCGATCCGTTTGCGTTCGAAAAGCTTGAGTAAGCGCCGCGACCTCCAGAGGATCGCCCAACGTGGTGGCAGTTCCATGGGCTTCCACCATGCGGATGCTATCGCAAGACACGCCGGATATCTCGATGCCTTCTGCAATCGCCGCGGCCATTCCGCTTTGACTCGGAGAAGAGAAACCAATCTTATTGGATCCGTCATTATTGATCGCCGATCCCTTGATGACGGCGTGGATCGTGTGACCATCTGCGATCGCGTCTCCGAGACGCTTTAGCACGACGGCGCCAACGCCTTCACCAGGAATGAAACCGCTAGCTTTCGCATCAAACGCGCGACAATGTCCATCGCGCGAGAAGAGTCCGCCTTCGACGAATAAGTATCCAGCGTGTTGCGGGAATGTTAGCGAGACCCCGCCCGCTACAGCCGTATCGCACTCCCCATTGAGCAGGCTTTGCGCTGCTAAATGCACGGCGGCGAGTGAAGTGGCGCACGCGGCCTGGACAGTCACACTCGGTCCGGTCAGGTTAAGTTTGTAAGAGATCCAGGACGAAAGAAAATCAACCTGATTAGCAAATATCGCCTGCGAAATTCCGACGCGCGCGAGCAGATTCGCATCAGCGCGGAGGTAATCCTGGTAAGTGTTAGGACCGGCTCCTGCGAATATGCCGGTCCGGCGGTCAGCATCGCCGATGTCTCCGGCATCTTCTAACGCCGTGAGCACGGTCTCGAGAAAAACGCGAAACTGCGGATCCATCAAACACGCTTCGCGCTCGCTGAAGTCGAAGGCCGCAGCGTCAAAGTCGCTGGCGCCAGCCACGATGCCCTTCGCCGCGACATGATTTGCACCGCTGATCTGGTCCATTGAAAGACCTGAGGCGAGTAGCTGCTCATCCGAAAAGAACGAGACAGTTTCTACGCCGGCTACCAGGTTGGTCCAATACTGTTTCAGATCGGACGCGCCCGGGAACCGGCCGCTCATGCCTATGATCGCGACGTGATTGGAATCGGATACCATAAAATTTATTAACGAGATATTTCTGAGGTGTGCTTCAAACGCAGGGCACGGCGTCAATTAGTCCGACCCATTCATGAATTGGGTTTACTGAGACTACGTCGAAACCCGTAGCCGCAAGAATTTGGCGAAAGTCTGCTTCGGTCCGTTCTTTTCCACCCGTGATAACCATCATGTTGATGTCGGAAAGCTTCGCGAAACTCGGTGTGTTTCCTCGAGGAAGAATTGCATCCACAATCAGGAGTCGCTTCCCTTTTCCGATTACGTTTCGAACGTTCGCCAGAATGCGTTTGACGTCATCGTCCTGCCAGTCGCACAACACGATCTTGATTACATAAAGATCGCCTCCCGGCGGCGCTGATTCCAAAAAGTTACCGGCGATGCCGTCAAGACGGTTTTCCCAAACTGTGTCCTTGATAGATGCGAGGCTGCGAGTTACGACGTGCTCGAGATCATAGATGCTTCCCCGTACGTGCGGATACCGCGCTAACACTTTTTTCAAAAGCGCGCCCGCGCCGCCACCGATATCAATGACATGTTCGAAGGGAGCGAAGTCGTACGCATCGAGAACTGCGTCCACGACCACTTCGGTGTATCCCGCCATTGCATGGTCGAATGCTTCGCTTTCTTCCGGATGCTGGGCCATGTAATCGAAAATTCCGCTGCCGAACACTGTGTTAAAGGCTGGCTTGCCGGTTTGTAGACTGTGAAGAACTTGTGGCCATGCGAAGAGGTGCATTTGGCTTGTCATACATGCAAGGCCCCACATTGAAGGTTCCGAATCGCGCTGCAATAGCAAGGACGCATCGTTGTTGCGAAATGCGCCGTCGCCGGTCTCTTCAAAAACACCAAGCGAAGCGAGGGCCCGCAGCACGCGATACAATGCAACTGGTTGACAGCTCGTGGCCGCGGCTAACTCTGCAACCGACGTCGCTTTCGTTCCTATAAGATCCGCCAGACCGAGACGAGCGGCAGCGCAGAGCACACCCGTAATGCGATGGCTATTGATCAGCCGAGCCATCGATTCGACCAGCACAGTCTTATCCGAAGCGGATCTTTGCACTAAACCCGCCGCGGCTGGCAAAAACCGTGATTTTGGTGCCGGAGCAGTCAAAACTGAAATCATGAAACCTCCTGAGAAAGCAATTTGGTTGCGTCGATCTCGGTGCCTCGCTCGAGCTGGACCAATAGCGCCATTAACACGATAAGGCTGCCGGAAATGATAAACAGCAATCCGATACCCCGCCCTGGTCCAACACCAATCACCCCGCCAACGCTCCCTGCCAGCATGCCGCCCTTCGCAAGCAAAGGTTCGAAGACATGATCCGCAAGCGGACCGGCGATCGCATAAGCGAGCGGCATCGTCGCAGTGGTGATAGCGGCCATCGTGGAAATGACTCTTCCCTGTAAGTGAAGTGGTGTGTGGCTTTGAATAATTACTTGAAACCCACTGCTGACGACGGGCATGGCAAAGGAGTGAAGGAACATCGCGACAATGATCAGCGGAATCAGAGGACCAGTGCCGCCGATGGCGATTGAAAGGCCTACGATTATCATTACAAACATCACTTCTTTGAGATTGTTTGCTCCCTTGCCCGTCACCGTCACGGCGAGACTGCCCAGCAACATGCCTGCTCCGCCAATCGATAGAATCGTCGCCAGTGTTGATGCCGACGCGAAACTGAGTACGAGTGGCTTCAGGAGCACGGCTACTATCGTTATGAAGAATGTGCATATCGTGAAGGTCACGGTCAGTCTTAGTAGAGTGGGTTCATTGCGAAGAAATGACCACGCTTCAGTCATGTTGTTAAAGTAAGACTTTTGTTCGGTGCGCTCGTGTGTTGCCGCAGGGATTGGTATCGTAAAAAAGGCGAGTACGACCATTGACACTGCATACGTTCCGATTGTGATCCCCAGGAGGGTCGTAATGTCGTAATGAAGCAAAACTAAACCGCCCAGTAACGGTGCAATGATCCCCGTCACTGCATTCCCGGCCTGAAGCATTCCATTTGCGCGCAGCCGGTTTTGCTTCGAGATCAGTATCGTGACCGATGAAGAAACTGCCGGCCAAAGCAACGATTGGCACGCGGAGGCAAGAGTGATCGAAACAAAGATATGCCACGGCTTCAGTTGTCCATTCCGCAGTAAAACAAGTGACGGCGCGAGACTAACAATGGAACCGAGGTTGCCCGCCACGATGGCCCATCGCGGGCCGTAACGATCGACTAACGCGCCTGTAAAGATCAGCGAAATAGTTCTCGGGACCGCAAGGCCCATCGCCAGCAGGGATAGGAAGGTAACTGAGCGAGTGGTTTGATAGGCCCAGACAAGCAGGCCAAAGCCCAACACGCCCGAGCCGGAAGCGGAAAGAATTTGACTGAAGCAGACCGCTGCAAAGCGATAGAGGCCCCGGTTTCCCGATTCGATTTCGCTATCTGTATTCCAGGTAGCGGTAGTTTCTACTTGCATGATTGAAGAGATTCTTTTTTGTCGGGGGTGACGATGTTCGGGGGTAAGTCTTATTCGTTGGCGACTAAGGCATTCGCGCGATACGACGCTTTCTGCGGTTCAAGCTGGCCGATGATCGATAGTCCTACCATAACGGCGCCTAAGACGATGTAGAGCAACCCGACTCCGCGTGATTCGCCTACACCGATGATTCGTCCCACACTACTCGCAAGAACACCGCCATCTACCATCAGGGGATTGAACACGTAATCTGCGAGTGGTCCAGCAAGGAGATACGCGAAAGGCATAGTTGTGAAGCCGACGGCAGCCAGAGTGGCATGCATTCTTCCCTGTAAATCGGCCGGTACGCGTGTCTGGATAATCGCTTGAATTCCGCTGCTAACAACCGGCATTGTGACTGAATAGAGAAACGTTGCGATTGCTATCAACACGATCATGGGCCGGCTCCCAGCGACTGTCAGACAAAGCCCAACGACCGTTAGCAGTAACATCACTTCTTTAATACTGGTCGGCCCTTTGCCCGACATTGTGACAGCCAAACTTCCCAGCAACATGCCTACGCCACCAATAGAAATCACGGTCCCGAGTGCTGAGGCGGATGCGAAACTGAGAACGAGCGGTTTGAGGAGTATGCTCGCGATAGAAATAACAAAAGTGAACAATCCGAAAATGACAATAAGCCTGAACAGATCCCTCTCAAGGCGAAGGAACGTCCATGAGTCGTTAATCTCGCGCATGAAAGAGCGGGACTGTCCGGGTTCTTTGCTCTTCTCGGGATGAGGGATGCGCGTCAGAGCGAGTGCCGGAATGGCAGCGAAATACAATACGAGACCGATGAGCAGCACGCCCCCAACGCTGTAGCGCACCATCACTACACCCGCGATCAACGGGGCGACGATACCGGTGACGGCATTGCTAGCCTGGAGTATGCCGTTGGCCCGAACAAAATGTTTCTTACCGACGAGCACGGGAATCGACGCTAAAACTGCGGGCCACAGTAACGATTGAAAACCCGACGCGAGTGCAATTGAGACGCAGATGTGCCACACGGCAAGTTGCCCTGTCGAGAACAGGAACAGACTCGGCGCTATCGCGATCATGGCTCCGAGATTCCCTAGCAGGATTGCGCGTCGTGGTCCATGTCGGTCCACCATGGCCCCTGCAAACAACGACGAACACGCTCTTGGTATCACAAAGCTCATCCCCACGAGGGCGAGAGCAGTTACGGATGCGGTTGTTTGAAAGACCCAGACAGCGACGCCGAAGTTGATTAGTCCTCCAGCCAACGCCGGTATAAACTGGCTGAACCAGACTGGGTGAAAACGAGCAATACCCGTGTTCTCCTCAACGCTGTTTTCGTCAATGACAACTACGGCTGGTTCTTTCATTTCTCTCACGATGGCTTTGCGTAAAGGCAGTCCGACTTTGTTTGGCTGATTTCTGCGGCGGTCGAAACTAAACGAACTTGATCATTTCATGGATGTTGCCGCGGATGGGATTACGCTTAAACTTGCGGTCTTGCCGGTTGACGAACATCGGCAGGCCCTGTTTCGATTGGATCGTGATCCGGACCACACGGTCTATCTTCGCATTTGTGGGAATTTCCAATCTGTACCTCTGAAGCACTGACGCCAATACGATTTTCAGCTCGAGCATGGCGAACCGCATACCGAGACAGAAGTGCGAGCCGGCGCCGAATGGAAGATACTCGTATTGTGAGGGTCGCGCCGTTTCCCAGCGCTCAGGCAGATAGCGTAAAGGCTCCGGGTAAATGTTGGGCATTCGGTGCGTTACGTATGGACTGAAGATAACTCTGCACCCGGCGCGGAGATCGAAAGGCCCGAGTTGACATGCGCTGGCCGCATAACGACGAGCGAAGGCAAACGGAGGCATTAGACGCAGAGACTCTTTAATCGCGCGCTCGAGCAGCGGCAAACTTCCGAGCTGTTCGAAAGTGGGTACGTCGCCATGCAGAACACTATCCAACTCATCCAAAACATCCGCGTACACAGTTGGGTGTTGCGCGAGCAAAAAGAGCGCCCAAGTAATGCCGCCAATGGGGTTATCCAGGTTCATTAACTGGAACGCCTCTCCAATGAGCTCGTTCTCGGGTAGACCAACACCGTTTTCATCTTTCGCGTCAACTACCATTCCCAGCATGCAGTCGCGCCCGCGAGATTGCTTGATCAAGCCATTCATTAACGGCAGGAGTTCGTCGGTGATTCCCAGCATTTTCCGATAGGAAGTTCCGGGCAAGTTGTATGGGAAGAGCAAGGTTGTAGCCTTGGACCCAGTCGTAAAAAGATCAATCCGCAAATCGTCAACCGTCTTTGCTACTTCCGGATCGTTAACGCCAAAGACGGCGTTGATTGAGATTGATATAACGAGGCGACGAATCTCTTTGTGCAGGTCTATTAATTGTCCGTCCTGCCAGCTGTTCATCATGTCCTGTGTGCGCAGCACCATGTATTCCCGCCAGCCGTCCATTAGTGTTTGACTGAAGGCACTGCGCATGAACCGGCGCGCGACTTTGTACTCTTCGCCATTCTTTCTCAAGAGACCGGCGCTAAGAGCATTCAGAGCCGGAGCAAGCGAGCGCACGCCGAGGGGTTTTTGCGCCCAATCGAATTGATCTGCGTCACAGACCATTTCGTTGAGACTCGGAAGAAAATTAAAAACGAAGAAGGGCCGGTCGCCGCCCCAAGCACAGACACCGCCATAATCACGATTCAGCTTTGTAAGATAACCAATTGGATCGCGTCCGAACTTGAGTTGCTCGGCGTAATAGCCAATAACCGGTTTCGGCGCCGGACCCACGCCCGGCTCACGAGCAACATTCACTTTCGAAACTGCCAATAGTGATGGCGTATTCTGTTCTTCTAACATGAATCTCCTTCGCGAAACGGCAACAAGCTAATCATGATTCCTCCAGATTTGTACGCTAGTCCTATTCAGCGCGAAGGACAGACAGGGGATCGGTTTGCGTAGCTACACGCGCCGGCAGGTAACACGCCACCAACGCAACGAAGGCAAGTAGCACTGTAATGCCTACAAACGTGATCGGGTCAGTCGCGGTTATTCCAAAAAGCAGGCTCTTCATAAATCGCGTTACGAAGATCGCAACGGCACTCCCGATCGCGAGTCCAATAACAGCCATCATCATGCCGCTTCCGACCACCTGACGCAGGATGTCAAAAGGCGAAGCGCCCAGCGCGATGCGTATGCCGAGTTCTTTGCGACGCTGTGCCACGGAGTTCGAAACAACACCGTGCAGACCGAGCACCGTCAGGAACACGGCGACTCCGGCAAACGCTATTAGCAAGCTCATGCTGAATCGTTGTCGTGCAAAAACCGATGCGTAACGCTCATCCAAAGTCTGCACGTCATAGATCGGCAGATTTGGGTCCAACTCCTTGATTGCGCCACGCACGGCGGCGGTCACACCGTTTGGCTCCACCTTTGTCTTCACCACCACGGACATGGCATCAATGGGAAATTGCGACAGCGGCACATACATCTCAGGTCGTGCTTCCTGTTGTGGTCCAAGATCTCTTACGTCGCCAACGACGCCGACTATGGTGCGCGTTGCCGGTCCCTGCTTGATTCGTTTTGACAGCGGGTCCTCTCCATTGAAATACCGGTGGGCCAGTGTTTCATTTATAAGCACGACGCCTGGCGCCTCAGCGTTATCGCGATCCTCGAAATCTCGACCACTGATCAGCGGCACACCCATTGTGCGAAAGTAGTCCGGTTGGATCACTTGTAAGCTCGTAGTCGGCTGTGCATTTTCAGAAGCGGACTGGCCCTCAATTGCAAAATCAACATTCAAGTTGTCTTTACCGGAGAACGGTAGCAGCGTCACCGCGCTGGCTCGTTCCACAGTGGGAAGAGTTTCGAGGCGCTGTTTCAGACGCTGAAAGAAAGCGTCGTAGCCCGTTTCTCTGTACGCAGGGGGAAGCGTGAGTTTCAGACTTAGGACATTGTTGGGATCAAGACCGGTTTCAGCTTTCTGCATATGCCAGAAGCTACTGACTAGCAGACCTGCGCCAATAAGAAGAACCTGTGTCACGGCAATCTGGCTCGCGATGAGTAATCGTTGTGTTATCCGTTTGCTGCTGCCGCCACCCGCACCCAATGTGCGGTCCCTGAGGGCCTGTGCGGGCCGAGCGCCGGATGCCTGCAACGCGGGAATCAAGCCGAAGAGAAGACACGTGAGTGTCGAAACGCCGACCGCAAACATCATGACGCGTGCATCCAATTGAACTTCGTGGATACGCGGCAGATCCACCGGGCTGATCGATACGAAAAACTTTGATGCGAGGTATCCTAAGACTCCACCCGCAACGCCGCCCGCAAGTGCCAGGAGAATGTATTCCGTCAACAGTTGCCTGACGATCCTGCCGCGAGATGCACCCAGTGCCATGCGCAGAGCAATTTCACCGCCTCGCGTTAGGCCGTCAGCTACTAGAAGATTCGCCACCGTGACGCAAACGATCAGAATGACCAGACCGACCGCTCCAAACAAGATGAGCAACGACGGTCGTATGCTTCCGACCAATTCCTCAGCAAGAGAATTCACTCTAACGTTGATCGCAGCGTTAGTCTTCGGATACTCCTGTTGCAGCCCACTTGCAAGCACCGTCATGTCGGCTTGCGCCTGGTCCACCGTCACACCCGGTTTCATCCGTCCGACGGCATAAAGGATGCGCGCTCCGCGGCGTGTGAAGAGTCCGCCCTGCTCGACTGGCATCTTCATCCACATATCAACCGGCTCAGCCTGAATGGGAAACTTGAAAGTCGGTGGCATTACAGCAGTCACCGTATAACTTGTCCCGTTAAGCCAGATGCTGCGCCCAATCACTTTCGGATCAGTGTCAAACCATCGTTTCCATGCACTGTGGCTGAGCACGACGCTGTTTAGACCCGTGCCATCGTCCATCTCCAAAAGCGTTCCCATTACGGGTTGAGCACCGAGGACGGGGAACAGCGATGGCGAAACGATCGCAGCGTTTACGTGAACGGGTTCAGCCGTGCCGGTCATGGCAAAGCCACTGACATACCAGGCGGCCATGTTCTCGTAAGAGCGAGTTTCCTTACGCCAGTCGGCGAAATCGGGATACGACACATAGCGTTTCGCAGTATCCTGCCGCGGGTTGTAGGTCCAGATCGCCGTCAGTTGATCCGGTTGATGGAACGGCAGCGGCCGGAGAAGAATTCCATCCACCACAGTAAATACGGCTGTGCCGGCGCCGACGCCTACCGCGATTGCGATGATAATAATGAGCGTAACGATCGGTTTTCGGATCAGCGATCGGATGCCATAACGCACGTCTGCCTGTAAGCTGTCCCACATAACGGATTCCTCACTTTGATTCTGAATTCGTGACGTCTATCAGGGCGAGTAACTCAAACAATCAGGGCAAGTGCTTCAAGCGAAATCCACCATCTCAAGGAGATTGCCGGTAATCTTCGAGGCATGGAACTGTCGATCCGGGGCTGACAATTTCATCGGCACTTCACTGCTCGGTCGTAGCAAAAGCATCGCGCCAGGGGTTCTGTCGATTCGCACTCCCGGTACGATCTCAGGCCGGAATCTCTGTAACACGATCGATAAAATGAGTTTGATCTCCATCGTCGAAAACGTTCTTCCGATGCAACTGTGGATGCCGGTTCCGAAAGGAAAGTATTCATAGATACTCGGCTTGATGGTTTCCCAACGCTCGGGGCGAAACCGCAGTGGCTCTGAGTAGATACTGGGCAAGCGATGCGTGATATAGCTGCTGTACAGGATCATCGCACCTTTGCGTAACGTGTATGGACCGAAGGAACACGGCGCGGTATTGAAGCGACGAGTAAATAACTGTGGCGGCATCAACCTCATGCTCTCTTTAACCACGCGATCAAGCAGAGGGAGTTTGGACAAATCCTGTACTGTGGGAGCACCGCCGTGTAAAACGCTTGTGAGCTCGTCCACCACGCCGGCATTCACTTCGGGATGTTGGACAATAAAAATCAACGTCCAGATCAGCGCCGCCATAGTGGTTTCATGGCCCATGATGTTGAATGATTCGGAGATGAGCTCGGTATCCGTCAGGGTTGAGCCATCGGGTGTCGTGGTCGCCATCATCGCTCCCAGCATATCTGCCGGCGGACCGCCTTGAGCTCGCTTGTCTGCGATCACCTTTCGGAATAGATCGAGCAATTCAGTTACGGTGCGAATCATCCGTCTGTAAGGAGTTCCCGGTAGATCATAGGGAAACAGCGCGGTGCCCAGACCCATTGTTGTCGCATAGAGCTTTTTCACGAGGCCGTAAAATTGGGAAATGACGTGGGGATCATGGACGCCCAGCACGGTCCTGATCGAGATCGAATGGACCAGCCGGTTGAATTCTTCATGAATGTCGATCACTTCCCCCGTCCGCCAGCGCTCAACAGTCTGCTCAGTTTGAGCGACCATCGTATCCCGCCATCCCTCGACGTAACTGCCATGGAATGCAGGCGTCATAAGGAATCGTCGCCTGCGATACTCATCGCCATCCGTATTGCTGATACTGGAGCGAAGAATTCCCAAAATGGAATTGGTCGCGGCCCAACGTTTCCCCGATGTCCAATGAAACAGCTCCACCTCTTCAGCTAAGCGTCGATTGGATTCGGGAGAGAATGTGAAGATCCACTCGGGTGGCTGTGATCCCAGCGAACTCATGAGTCCATACTTTTTATAAGTCGCATCAAGGTAACCAAGCGGGTCACGCCAGAATCGACTCCGCTGGAGTCTGAAGCCCAATAGTGGCGCAGGCGCGGGCCCGGCATACGCAGCCGGAACTGAGACAACTTCCGGCGAAACGTAAGCACTAAATGGTTTTTGGATCGTGTGATGTGTATCCACGGATCGTTTCCTTGCGATTTCAGTTTGGATCAGTGATTGAAAGAACCCATCGGGCAATGTATTTCTCGCGTAGCTAAAGGCACTGGCTTATCGGCTGTCGCTATCACGTAGTCCAGGTGAGACGACATTCTGCGTCGCCAAAACATTCGCCATTTCCCGCTGAGGCCGCGTGCATTAGTGAGGGTCTCAAGCCGTTTCGTGAATGGTTTGAGGACCAGGTCGCGGATGGACTGGACCTTTACGTTCACGAATCCCGCACTCCACAATTTTTCCGCATAGATAATTCTTGAGTAGTTGTTGGCAGGATGAATCGTGAAGTGTTGGACCTTCTGTCCCGGAAGAGGAAGGATATCCGTCGTCACCAAACGACCAGCCGGAGCCAGCACGTGATAAGCTTCGCGGAAAAAATCTACGCGGGTGATGAACTCGTGCGCTGCCTCGAGCGAAACGACCTTACTGAAAGTTTCCTGTAACGAGGTGAGGTCTATACCCGATGCAACCCGAAATTCGAGAGAGTCGGAAATATTTCTATCCTTTGCGGTGTCTTTGGCAACGTCGATATGGGCACGATCGATATCGACCGCTAGAAGTCGCTCAGGAGAGTGATCCTCCATCCAAAGGAAATCCTGATCCCCAAATCCGCAACCAACGTCCAGAATGCGATCGAGACCACTGAATTCCCCAGCCTGGGCCACAAACTGTGCCAACGCGGCTGAGGCGTCATCAAGCGTCGCGATGCCGTCGGTCCAGTAACCCATGTTCTGAAAGCGCGTCTTTCCGTCTGGGTTCAAGCTGATGCTCGATTGCTTGACGGCCTCCTGGACCACCTGGCGCTCGTAAGCAGCGCGATCAGCTGGTTGAGTTGAAGCTAGTGTGGCGGTGCTTCCGAAAGGACTAACCGCCGACTTGGTGAATGTTGATAAAAAACTCATTGCCTGTTCTCCCTAGCCTTAATCTCTCTGCTGGGGCTCACGGCCGTGCGGGGCTTACCGCTTGACTGCAAGTGTTACTCCGTCCGCCACAGTCAACATGGCGAGCGAGATACGCTCATCTCGAGACAACTTCTCATTCAAGGCTGTGACGCTAACGGTCCCCGGCTCATCGACGTTCGGATCCAGCACTTCTCCTGATCGAAACACGTTGTCGATCGCGATCAGGCCGCCGGGGCGGACGAGTCTCAGGACCTTTTCATAGTAGTCGTCATAGTTCACCTTATCGGCATCAATGAACGCGAAGTCGAACGTGTTTTCATGTGCCTCGATGAGCGTGTCGAGCGTTTCCGAAGCGGGACCAAGCAGCAAATTACATTTGTGCGAAACGCCGGCCTCACGCCAGTATCTTTGGGCGACGTTGGTCCATTCACCGCTGACGTCACAGGCAAACAGCTGGCCGTTTTCCGGAAGCGCCAACGCGGTCCATAAAGAGCTGTAGCCGGTGAAGACACCAACATCGAGAGTCTTCTTTGCGTTTATCATCTTCACGAGTAGATGCAGAAACTGGCCTTGCTCAGGAGGGATCATCATTTCGGCTTCGGGCATGGCCGCCGTTTCCTGATGAAGCCGTTTTAAGACGTCGGGCTCGCGCACACCGAGACGCACAACGTAGTCATAGATTGCTGGTGTAATTTCCGTTCGATTTAGCATTAGTTGCTCCCGTCGTATTCCCCTGAACCGTTTGTCATCACTGCGAACCAACCGATCCGCTGCAAATCGCGTATTGTTCCATTTGCTTGCGCAGGCTCAAGGGCCGCATGTCGGTCCATACTTCTTTGATGTAAGCGAGGCAGTCGGTCTTCAGGCCACTCTTGCCAGTGTCGTTCCAGCCCGGGGCGTTTTCCCGGTCGATGGGCCAGATCGAGTACTGTTCCTCATGATTGACTACGACCTTGTAGTTGGTAATGTCTTCTGCTTCATCGCGACTCATTTTCTTTGAACCTCACACATTCGATTTGAATTTCAAGGATTTGGGCACAGCTGCCGCACTCGGCGCCATCACTTCTCAGTGCCACTTTTATTTACCGATCTTGCTGAGCTGTCGTGCCCTTCGCCGAGGCTTGCGACAATTCCTGTCGCTCAGTCGAGCTGTTTGCTGCTGGTCAACGAGTGTTATCCGCTTTGGGCCACGAGGTAGAGCATTCCACCATCAACGTTTCGACGCTCCACTATGAGGCCCTTGTCTTCGAGAATTTTCAGAGCTCCCTGGACCAGTACTATTGATTCGGTCAAGCGCTGCCTCATCAGCCACCACTTCGCAACTCCCTCTAACGTATCCGAGGCTTTCGGATTCGCTTCGAGATATCTCAGGATCTGCTCTGCAACATGATTTATGTCCGTCATGACTTTTTGCCGGGAGTTATTGAACTCCTGCCCTTAAAAGGTTAATGAGCAAGCACGATGCCAGTTCAGCTTGTTGAGTAAATCTTCGATTCGTCGCTGGCGGAGGGCCCAGTTTATGGACCAGGAATATGAATCAGGATCTTCTTGCCCTGACGGATGAGCTCAATTTCGTGATTCGCGTTGATAATGAACTAACGAAGTAGGTTGTTTTTGTCATAGCCACCCGACCGTTACCGGTGACTGGCTCGCAGCAACTGAATTCAGACCATGTTTCTTTAGGAGAGCGAAGAAGGCGCGGCGATCCTTTTGAGCGGAGCGCGCGGCATGACTGATATTTCCTCCCGCAGCCGCAACAAGATGGCTCAAGTATTCGCGCTCGAAAGCTTTCACGATACGAGCCTTGGCGGTCTTAAATGACTCTAACGTGTGCTGGTCTTCCGGATCCACCGGCAATCTGATGTCGGCGCCACGAAGCACCGGTCCTTTAGCCAACACCACGGCTTCGCGGATAACGTTTTCCAATTCTCGAACGTTGCCTGGCCACTTGTATAACGAAAGCTTTTTAATCGCCTCGCGTGAAAGCCGCATGGTTGATCGCTTGTATTCGCGAGTCGAGGTCTCGAGGAAATGTCCTGCGAGCAGGCAAATGTCTTCACGGCGTTCGTTCAGGCTTGGCAAATACAGCGATACGACTTTTAGCCGGTAGTACAGGTCTTTACGTAAAGAACCGTCCTGGACCTTCGCTTCCAGATTCTGGTTACTGGCCGCGAGCAATCTCACGTCCGCATGCTTCGAGTGGGATGACCCGAGAGGCTTGTAATCTCGATCCTGCAAGAAACGCAGTAACGTGGCCTGCGCCGTGAATGGTAATGAATCTACCTCGTCCAGAAACAGCGTGCCGCATTCGGCTTCAGCGATCAGCCCGCGTCTCGCCTGGCGCGCATCAGTGTATGCTCCAGACTCATGGCCAAACATCTCGTTCTCGAAGAGATTCTCTGGAATCGAGGCACAGTTGATAGGAACGAACGGCTTGTCCGCGCGAGGACTGAGGTAATGGATAGCGCGCGCACACATCTCTTTACCGGTGCCGGTATCTCCGATAAGCAGCACGGCCGCATCGCACGCGGCGATATACGGGATCTTCTCCAACGCAGACAGAAAAGCCGGGGATCTGCCGATGAATTTCTGCATGCCGAAATATTCACTCAGGTCGTGCTTGAAGTGGTCCACCTCGTCCTGCCACCTGGTAAATCGCTGCAGCAAATGATGAACCCTCAAGCACACTTCATCGGCGCTCAGAGGATCAAAGAGAAAGTCGTCAACCTCAGGCATTAATACTTCCGCCACACTGGGGGAAAACTGTTTGAGATAAACCATGATTGGGATATTCGTAGTCCGGTCGCCGGCGTTCGAACGAATCGCATCCCTGAGGCGATGCACGTCTTTCTCAGTGGTGGCTAACAGAAGCAGTTTCGTGCAGGGATCACGTAAGGCACTGTTCATTCGACGCACGCCGTCAAATACAGAACAAGCGTCGCCATTCCTTTCCAGAGAGATGGTCAACTCCTGCAACTGCTCAGGTGTAAAACCATCGCTCATGATTTGGATGGTATTCCGTTTTATGACAGAGGTATTGTTCATTGCTTTCTCTTCGCTGCAATCACGCGGGTTCAGTTGGGCTGATCGGAGATTTATCAGCGGTGACGAGAATGTAATCCAACCGCGACGAGACGAACCTGTGAAGCGCGACGTTCAATGCGCCTTTTAGGTTCGGAAATCGCAGCCGTCCGCGAATGAAGTTGGAATAGGGTTTAAATACAGAGTCTCGAATGGAGATCGCGTGAATATTCGTAAAACCCCTGTCTTTTAACTTCTCCACATATACATCTTTCGAATACGCGTTCTGCGGGTTATAGAATGCGCGCGACGTTCGTCCGTACAACGGAATTACATCTGCTGTCACAAGGCGTCCCGCAGGCCGCAGAACGCGATACGCCTCGCGGAAGAAATCTTCACGTGTGAGAAAGTGGTGCGCGGCCTCCAGGGCTACGACTTTATCGAAGCTGTCACTTTCGAATGGCATGTCAACCGCGGAAGCAACACGAACTTCAATGCGATCTGACAGGCCACGCTCCTCAATACGTTTCTGGGCAGTCGCTATTTCCGAAGCATTGATATCGATTCCCAGGATGTGCTTAATGTCAAACTGCTCGGTCCAAAAGAGTGCCGAATCACCAAAACCGCAGCCGACATCGAGGATCGAATCTCCGGCGGCAAACTGCCCGGCTTCTCCAACGAGTCTTGTCATTGCCTGCGCTGCCTCGTCCAGATTTCGTGCTCCTTCTTTCCAGTAGCCTATATTCAAGTAGCGCGTATTCTCCGTCGGATTAAAATCCTGGCGTGCCGCAGATTCGTACCGCTGAACGATCAGACGCTCATGAGATTTCCTTCTCTGCGTGTGATCCGCGACCGGAGGTCTGGGCGGTGCTTGCGGTTCAATCGTTTGCGAAAAGTTCTTCATTTTGTTCTCCTATCACCGGTCTTTTAGTGAATTCAGAAGCCTAGCTGGGAAACTCAACCATCTCGCGAATATTCCCACGTACGGGGTTCGCTGCGAACTGTCTGTCCTGGTCCATAATCATCATCGGTAACCCGTGCAGCGGTTTAAGCGAAAAGCGAAAACAGCGATCGATGCGGGTATCCGGTACCAGCGACAAGCGAAAGCGCGGGATCAGCATTGCCAGCACGATCTTCATCTCCATCATGGCGAATGCTCCGCCGACGCAATTGTGTGTGCCTGCTCCGAAAGGCAGATATTCATATTGAGTGGGTTTCAAGGTTTCCCAACGCTGGGGAAGAAACCGCTGTGGGTGTTCGTAGATGTCGGGCAGCCGGTGTGTGATGTAATCACTGAAGAACACCGGAGTATTTTTTCGCAGCTCGTATGGACCAAACTGGCAAGGCTCGACAGCGAAACGCCTTGCGAATGGCACGGGAGGCAACAGCCGCATGCTCTCTTTGATTACACTCTCCAGTACGGGCAGCCGGTTCAGTTGCTCAAGCGTCGGCGGATCACCCGCCAATTCATTCTCCAACTCATCGAGAACATCAGCTTGCACGTCCGGATGTTGGGCTAACAGAAAAAGCGTCCAGGTGAGCGCGCTGGCACTACCCTCATGACACAGAACGTTGTAGCCTTCGGCGATTAATTCGGGGTCAGTCATGGCAGTTCCGTCTTCATTTCGTGCCGCCATAAGCATCGCCAAAATATCCTGCTGCTGGTGGGGCTCGGTTCGCTTTTGATCGATCATCTCTTGTAGAAATTGCGAGATCTTATCTGACGTCCGGAGCAGCCGCCTGTAGCCCGTTCCGGGTAGATCGAATGGAAACAACATGGCGGACGGTACCGATGAAAACAGACGCGCGATCAAATTTGTCAGAGCGTCAACGTCCCTGGGATTTTCGAGGTTGAGGACCGTCTTCATCGCGATACCATGGACCAACCGGCGCATCTCCTGTTCCATGTCTCGCACGCCGCCAAGTGGCCAGCTCGCAAATGCTTTTTGCGTCAGCGCAACCATGTCGTCGCGGTAGTTTTCGATCTGTTTGCGATGGAAAGCCGGTGACATTAGCTGACGATGTTCTTTGTGCTTTGCACCGTTGAGATTGAGGAGGCCGGAACGCAGATTGACTACGGCTGAATCCCTGGGCAGGCGCGTCGCACGCGCCACTTGCGAATGAAAGAGATCAGGAGAACTGAGTAAACGCTGATTGTGCTCCGGTGCAAAAGCGAACACTCTCACTGGCGTTGCTGTTCCCCAACTGCTCAACACGCCATACTTTCGGTAAAGCATCGTCATATAACCGACCTGGTCACGCGACCAGCGCATGGCTTCCACCTGCCAGCCAAGAATCGGCATCGCAGCAGGCCCATGCATCAGGGCGGGAGGCAACTGCACGGTGCTCAACCCTGTTTGGATTTGTTCGAAGCTGGCCATACGATCTCCTGACAATGATGAAAACTCTTCATTCCGCTGATTGGTTCACGAAGACGCACAAAGGAGGCTGACGAATGCCTAAAAAGCTCAAGGTCGCAGAAACACGAGACCTGCTGTCTGGGACAGGCAAGCTAATCCAAGCCGATGGTCACGAGATTGCGCTGTTCAACGTCGATAACGAATTCTTTGCAATCGACAACGTCTGCTCGCATAGTGGCGGACCGCTTTGCGAGGGTGAGTTGAGTGCTGACACCATCGAATGTCCCTGGCACGGCGCGCAGTTCAACGTCAAGACCGGGGCGGCCATGTGTCCGCCTGCGCCTGCAAATGTGCGGAGCTTTCCGGTTGAAGTTAAAGATAATGACGTGTTCATTGAACTGGATTAGAAAACTTTCGGGTGTTAGATAAGCTGCCGCCACTGCCGATCTCTGATTGGCGGTTTTCCGTAATTCCGGCCACCGTACCCTCTCTGGCACAATGGCCACTTTGCTTACCGGGATTTCCTCAACGCACCTTGAGGAGTTCTTACATGAAAAATACAGTGTGTGCGTAATCCTATTGGGCCATACCTAAACGGCCCTTCGAACGAGCTGAGAATCAACCTCGATTCGTCCCTGGTAAGTTAAGCTTTCAAGCAGAAGTATCACTCTGTTTTTGGCTTTCACTTCTCGTTCAAATATTCCGGTCAAATCTTTGAAAATACCGTTAGAGAATATGACTTTGTCGCCGGCTTCGAAATCTTCTTCCGTGATGACGTAGTTGTCCTCGTCAACACGAGAACGAATGAGTTCAATGATTTCGTCGTCAACCGCAACTGGACCATTACCGAAATGGACCACGGAGCTGACGCCTCTTGTAAAAGAAACTTTTGATAGCATCGCGGCACACACGAACCGGCCAAAAATGTATCTGGGAAAAAATGGCTGCGTTCTATAGGACAACTTGCCCGTATAACGCTGAAAATGGGACTCCTTCAATCGCGGCGCAAACGTATCGATCTTCAAGGTTCTTAAGTTAGCGTCAGCGCGCTCTTCCTGTTGGGGATATGTGTGAATCGCGTACCAGTGGGGTTCGTAACTTGCATTTGTGAACTTCATCGCACGCCCTCTCAGTTTCGTTCTTTCAACACCGTCCGAAAATGATTTTTGGGGGAGACCAACAGGCGGGCCAAGACTACTAGCTTCTGCGAGGAGAATCTTTAATGACTTACTAATTAGTTGCTAATTAATTCCTAACATTCGAGGGTCAAAACGTGGGGCAAAACTACCGCCGGGCTTTAGGCTGCTCTTCGGTTTACAGGTAAGCTAAAGCTTGAACACTGAACATTGAATCCGAGGGCGATACAAAATTTCGTAGCATCTTTACTTCAACTCTTCAACGTACTTTGTTTGCTTTCACAAAGACATTGTCCGTATAGTAGCAGCACTGCAATGCTACCCCGGGTGCAGCAACTATTTGCCCAGTATGGGGTTTGCTCGCCGCCCCCTGCGGACCCTGCCGCCGCGAGCGTGAAAGGCAACTAAGTCAAACCCGGACTTTTCTTCTTAAGGGATCAGTGTCGGAATGTTTAGTATGAAGGCGAACTCTTACATCGCTGCCGATGCGAGTAGGGACTGCAACTCACCACATGTTGATAAACGAAGACACGGCCAAGAAAGTCTACGAGTTTAAGGGATTTCGACTTGAGGATGCCCAGCGCCGTCTTCTGCATCACGATCGACAGATTCAGCTCAAGCCTAAGATCTTCGACCTCCTGCTATATCTCGTGAAGAAGCGCGGTCAACTTGTCGACAAAGATGAGTTGATGCGAGAGGTTTGGCCCAACTCGATTGTGGAAGACAACAACATTACCGTCAGTATGTCCATACTGCGGAAAATATTGGGTGACGATCGTGTTGGACGCGAGTTTATCGAAACAGTGTCCCGCCACGGCTATCGCTTCGTTGCTGACGTAACCGAGATTTCTGAGGAGAAGCATCTGGAAGCGCCTGCGACTTCCACGGATGATGCAGGAGAATCAAGGTCGTCTGAGTCTCCGCTTGATTCGCTCGCAGTCTTTCCTATTCATGGCATCCTCAGCGGGCAGGAGACCGAATATCTTTCGGAAGGAATTACCGAAAGCATCATTCACATGCTTTCTCAGATACACAACCTGCGCGTACTGTCTTTCAGCACAGTGTTTCGCTTCAAAGGAGAGGAGGTCGATCCTCAGCAAGTAGGTTCATTGCTCAAGGTTCGCGCTGTGACGTTGATCCGGGTCTTACTGTTAGGTAAGAAACTGATCATCAGAGGCGAACTGGTTAATGTCGCCGACGGCTCGCAGCTATGGGGCGAGCAGTACGAACGCACGTGTTCCGACCTGCTAGCGGTCCAGGAGGAGATCGCTCATGCTATCGTCGCAAGCTTGAGGCTGAAACTGAGTCCGCACCAGCAGAAACGTTTTACCAAGCGATATTCCAGAAACATCGAAGCTTATAATCTTTACTTGCGCGGCCGCTATTTCTGGACCAGGTACACGAAGGAATGGGTACTGAAGAGTATCGAAACTTTCAAACGCGCGATCGAAATTGACACCTCGTTCGCCCTCGCGTACTGCGGCTTAGCCGACGCCTACGTCAGACTCTCAAACATCCATTTTCCGCCGCGTGAGGTCATGCCCAAAGCCAAGGTGGCCGCGCTGAAGGCCGTCGAAATTGACGACGATCTGGTGGAGGCTCATTCATCATTGGGTTTGGTTAGACTTTATTATGATCACGATTGGGCTGAGGCAGAGCGTGAGTATCAGCGCTGCTTTGAGTTAAATCCGGGTATCATGTCGCCGCTTCAGCGGTATGGCTCTTACCTGTGTTATCTCGGTCGTTTTGAGGAGTCCACCGACCACTACCAAAAGGCCCTCGCACTCGATCCGTTCTCTCTACAGATCAACGTAAATATCGCGACCAATTTTTACCTTACGGGCGAGTACGAAAAAGCGATCAATCATCTGGAGAAGACTCTCGAACTCGAGCCGGATTACATGCCCAGCCGCTTCGTTCTCGGTTGCACCTACATCCGACAGGGCGAGTTGACGAAAGCCATCGAAGAGTTCCAGCATATTTACAAGCTGGACCAGGAAGCCTACATGGCGCTCGGCTTCATGGGTTATGCACACGCACTTGCGGGCCAGAAGGCTGAAGCGAAAAATCTGCTGAACATTCTGAAAGACATCTCCCTCAGGAAGTATGTTTCTCCTTACAGCATCGGGGTGATCCAATTAGGACTGGGCCAGAAAGAACAGGTGCTTGAAATGCTTGAGCGGCTTTATGAGGAGCGGAACGACTGGCTGGTCTGGCTTAAAGTCAGCCCGGAACTCGAACCGCTGCGTAACGAGTTCGCATACCAGAGTCTTTTGAGGCGCGTCGGTTTTCCTGAAAGCTAGTCTTCTGATGTTGGAAATTTTATCCCCAGAACATTTTCACAGAAATCGATCCATGCACTACTCACGTCGCTGAAAATAATGTTCTCGTCATAGAAGATGCCGTCCGTTACGTGAAAATTCTCATGAAGGTAGAGGTAGTCTGATTCGTCTAACTCCCTTGCCACTTCTACTACTGTTCCGTCGACCTTTTTCCTGATTTTCCTCACGTTTTCTGCATTTTCTTTCCATCCCGCAAACTCCCGAAAGCGTTTTAAGGGCAAAGCTTTTGAATATTTTCCGAGAGTTGTCATAGTCGATCTACTACCTTCAGCCCAAAGGAATCCGGCAAGTTCAGTCGCCGAAGATAATTCCGTCACCAAAGATGATCCCGTCACCGAAGATGATCCCATCGCCGAAGATAATTCCGTCGCCAAAAATTATGCCGTTTGTCAAAACAATGCTGTCACCGAAGATGATGCCGTCGCCGAAGATGATTCCCTGCGATATGACTACAGAATCAGAGATCGTTATACCGTTCGCGACGAGTTCGCCATTTCCAAGCAAGAGTCCGTCGCCCATCAATTGTCCGGGAGCAATGAACGAATTGTTGGAGATCACTTCGCCTGTCGAGAGCAGAATGTCGGCTGGCCGGAGTATTCCGTCGTACGTTCCCGTATCCTGAACACTGCCATGGCCCTTCAGCAACACATCAGACAACACGCTACCGTCGAGAGTTATCGCCTCAGTTGAAATATCGACCGCATCCGACATCAATGTGTCAGAGGTTACCTGTAGGCCGTTGGCGAGAAAGTTGTTGTTCGCCCAGAGCGTACCTCCTGCAGTAATTCGGGCTGCTCCAGAGAAGAGTGCGCCCTTGTTGATGATCACTCCGTCGGAGAGCAGGAACCCGTCGCCAAGCAATTCACCGGTGCAGTATGGTCCCTGCAAACGTGTGATCAGGCTGGTTCCGGTCATCGTGTTGAATTTACGGACGATCGTTCCGCCCCACGAGAAACTGTTTCCGCCGAACGAGGACGAATTGGGAGGTGGACCAGTTAAAAGAGGCATTCCCACTTGCACCGGTGAAACAAGATCGTGTCGGACCAATCCGGCAAGCTTCATTGCGCCCTCGGTATTCAGTTGGCCCGCGCCCTGTTCCAGGTCGCCGAAATCAGCAAGCTTCTGCGCGGTGTACTCCATCAACGCCTTGACCATATTTGGCGTCATCCTGGGATTCATCTGAAGCATAAGAGCAGCGGCGCCGGCCGCGATCGGTGTCGCCACCGAAGTTCCGCTCAGTTGCATCATTCTTACGGTCGGACTTTCATCGGTAGTTTGTACATGGAGTGACGGATTTGAGGTCACTAAGTGATTACCGTGTGCTTCCGCGAAAGCCAGTTTGTTGCCCGGCGCTACCAAATCGGGTTTGATTAAATTGTCGTGGTGACGAGCCCCGTCCGTATCCACCCAGTAACCGCGTGTTGGACCACGTGAACTGTAGGTGGTGACCACATCGTCGGAACGCTGATCAGTCTGGAAGGTGTTAACGGCGCCGATCGTGAAGGCCGAAGGTTCGATACCCGGTGAGTGAATGGTGCCAAAAACCTTTTCACCATCAGTGTCTATACCGTCATTCCCGGCAGCTACGAAAACAAGAATTCCGGAATTCGTGAGCGCGCGAATGGACCGGCACATTGGGTCATATTTGTAAGACTCGACGACATGTGCTCCCAGGCTCATGTTCACGATGCGAATGTTGTACGTGCGAGCATTTGCAGCAATCCAGTCGAGACCCGCGAGTACGGTCTCAACGGTTCCTGCACCATTGCTGTCGAGGACGCGAAGATTCAATAAAGAAGCACCGGGTGCGATCCCGGTAAATGCGGCTCCGGCGTTTGCATTGCCCGCTGCCGCGGCAGCCACGTGCGTGCCATGGCCATACGGGTCGTCCACTCGATTTTCGCCAGTGAAGTCAACGTTCACGATTACGCGTGAACTGTTGGTAGCGGTGCGAAACTGTGTGTGATTGAGATCAATGCCTGAATCCAAAATCGCGATGCCGATACCGGTTCCATCGATTGCGCCCTGGCCCGCGCTTGCAGCCGCGGATCGCCCGGCGTCGGCGCCTGTTGTCGCCGAAACATGGCCGAGAGACTTCACGACGTCGTTCTTTGAAACATGAAAGACCTCGGGAAAAGCTGCCAGCTCAGAAACCATGCCAAAGGGCAGAGTTACTGCGAACGTCCTTAGGGTCTGGAGGTAACGACCCCGTTGAACTTCGCTTTGCCTCAAGAAAGCTTCGAGACGCATGCTGATAGGGCCAGGGACGTCTACGATTACTGACACTCGTTCGTGAGACGCGTGTCTTCCAGCAGCTAGAAGGGGAGAGACCTTAACTGCTCTTTTGATAGATGTAGCCTTCGTAGCTCGGCCCACCTGTGCCTCGGCGTCTACGATTGTTAAGGAACAGAGACCTGGAAGTAGAATTACAACCAACATAGAGAGGGATAAAAAACTACCGGCGTTCTTTCGTCTGGACATAGCGGTACTCTCCTTCTCAACACCTTGAAAAGCTCTGGACGGAAGTTGTGACTTTTGGGGCGCGTAAGATGGGTCTGGGAATAAACCAGTCTGGGCGCTTTGTCGTCAGTGCTCTCTCGGCACTGATTCTTAACCCCTACCGCGGTGCACTATATGTGAGGCGAGAAGCAGCAGTCTTTAACTTATTCCTAATTGTTTGCTAACTATTTGTAAACTGTGTAAGTGCGTTACTTAGGCAATTGCGGAGATGGCGGCGAAATCGGGGTGAATAAGCCTCAGTCTTGAATAGTTCGTGAAGTTCATCAGTCAAACAGCCGACGCACATTTATCACTGGTCACATCGATCAGTTCGCGTTCTGCATTTCTTCGCGCGTGCTGCTGCTGTTGGGATTCGGCTCGTTCTACCAGCCCGCTTAATCGCTGCCTGGCCCGGTGGTGAACCAAAGGATGATAAAGATGATGGTTGCTGCAATCCCGACACCGATCGCGATCTTTGCGCCTGTCGAGAGGTTGTTGCCCTGGATGCTTTTTACCTGTTCATAGGCCACCGTTGTAGCCGAGCCGGTCTTCGGGTTTGTGACGGTAAAAGTTTCGGCGCCTGCTTCACTGATGTAGCCTTCAAGCTTTGGCTGGTCGCGCAACTTTACCTTCACCCGAGCAGACTCGCCGCTACCCAGCTTTAACACGTTTGCTTTGATCTTTTCGGTAAAGCGCGCGTGCTTCTCTTCTTTTGAATCAGCATATGCGAGCCTGACGCCACCTAGATTAATCACGAGTGCAACGAGCAGGAGCGTGACCGATTTCTTCAACATTAAGAAACCTCCGTCTGATGAATTTTTAGACCAACCCAAAGAATCGAACAGAGTAATGCGAGTGAATGCTGGTTAGTCTATCACTACACAGCATTCAACAGTTAAGTAAAGTTCCTCACCCAGTGCGCAATCCGACGCATCGGGATCGGAGATTTTGGCTACTTCGCCTTACACGTACGTCAATGCCGGCACGGCTTCGAAGACGCTCACCGCTGCGTCCTGTTCTTGTGCCTGAGTCGGGGCGCCTAATGCCGCCAAGCCTCCTCGGCCCGCTGAAAAATCCTGTACTGTGAGACTGCCGCTAGTGATAAATATAGGGTCAGCTTGAGCTGTTGCCGGCGTGAAGATAACGAAAAGTAGCAGAGTGCATAGTGCTGAAAGAATTTTGGTCATAATCCCTCGTCGTCAGACGGGTGGCTCCGGTACCCTCGCGAAGTACGCGTCGAGCCACTCGTTTTATTAAGACATCGCAGGGTTGCTAGTTCCGCAGTACGCAATGTTTGTTCATTGCAACAACTTCTTTCGATCCAATTTCCAGTAGGCGGCGTGGGGGCTCGTTGATGATCTGGTTTCGCGCGTTGTTCTTCGTACTCGCGGTGCAGCTTACGGTTATCGGAGTGATCCCGTGGCTGCTCGCTCGCAGCGGCCCGCACCTGCGGCTGGGTCTCTGGCATTGGCTGGGCCTCGTTCCACTCACGATCGGGACTCTCGCGCTGTTGTGGTGTAACTGGGCTTTCGTTGCGCGAGGCCGGGGCACGGCGGCGCCATACGATCCGCCACGCGCCCTCGTCGTGCAGGGTCTTTATCGCCACGTCCGAAATCCTATGTATGTAAGCGCAATTCTGATTGTCTTCGGCATCGGTCTCTGGACGGGCGCCGCAAGTTTATTTGGATATTCGCTTCTACTGGCACTGAGCTATCATCTCTTTGTTCGTTTTTACGAGGAGCCGCATCTGCGGCGCGTGTTTGGTGAGTCATATGCGGAGTACTGCGCTGCCGTGCCGCGCTGGTGGCCTCGTGTCACTCCGTGGGGCGGTTGAACAGGCACAAATATTATTTGGAGGAACTTCAATGAAGGGGCTTTTCATCGCCTTAATTTTTAGCTTCGCAGGGATGGCCGCGTCGATCTCAGCCCAAACGATTGCCTTCACTAATGTCAACGTAATTCCGATGGATCGTGAGCGAGTGCTCGCGAACCAGACAGTAGTAATCAAGAACGGACTGATCGCCGAGATTGACGACGCCAAGAACGTGAAGCTATCAAAGGGCGCAGTGCGTATCGACGGCACAGGGAAATACCTGATCCCAGGTCTCGTCGACATGCACACGCACCTGCTATCGGACAGCGATGAGTACCCCGATGCGATCGGTCCGCATGAACTTCGCGTGATGGTGGCGAACGGCGTCACGACCGTCCGGTTTATGATCGGGACACCCGAACTGCTGGCGCTGCGCAGCCGCTCCGCTAACGGCGAACTCGAGGCCCCGACAATCTTCGTCGCGAGCCCACATCTAACAGGCCGCGAACAGGGAAACAACTTCGTCGTTAACACGCCGGACGAAGCACGCGAAGCCGTGCGTAAATCGAAAGCGGCGGGTTACGACTTCATCAAAGTGACGACGTTCATCAAGCCGGAAGTTTACGAAGCGGCAGTGGACGAAGCCGCGAAACAAAACATCCGCGTAGTCGGTCATGCCGACAGCCGGTTCGTCGGCGTCGAACGCGCCTGGAAAGCGAAACAGCAGATCGAGCACCTCGATGGGTACATGGAGCAACTGCTTCGCGACGATGCACCCGTGAAAGGAAGCGTGTCTGACGTTTACATTTACAATCCGGAGAATTGGAAAAGCTTCGACTACATTGACGAAAGCAAGATCGCCGCGGTCGCGCGCCGAACTGTCGCGTCGAACCCATATGTCAATCCCACACAGCATTTTATGAAGAACACTTTCGGACGACTGCGAACCGAGGACGAGATTCGAAAGCAGCCGGATTTTCGCTTCTACCCTGCGAAGGTGCAGCAGCAGTGGCTGGACTTCTACAGAAAGAACCGCTTCATCAACACCGTGCCGCTGGAACAGCGAGCACGCTGGATCAAACTGCGCGAAAAGTTAATCAAGGCAATATACGACGCGGGCGGCCGGATCATGACTGGGTCCGATACGCCTGAGTTCCTGTGGTTATATGGCTTCGGGATGCATCACGAACTGAAGGCACTGAAAGACGCGGGCCTTTCAAATTACGCGGTACTCGAGGCCGCAACTAAGAACCCGTCAATGTTCCTTGGGACGATCGACAAGGTCGGTACGATCGAAAAAGGCAAGCGCGCGGATCTGATACTGCTAAACGCTAATCCACTCGACTACATCTTCGCTACCGAGAATCGTGCCGGCGTTATGCTGAAAGGAAGATGGCACTCACAAAAAGAGCTGAACGGCTGGCTCGACGAGGCCGCACAAGTAATATCGTCATCCTTTAAGGCTGCGGCGCCTCAAAAGTAGCAATTGCACTTTGAAACGGTTAGTAGAGGGAACAGTAGCGACCTGGAAGCGATCCGATGCGATATTTGGTTTTTGACTGCTAAGGTTGGACCAGGTCGCTAACGCTCCCTGTACTGACTTGTTCCAAGAACAGTTCCGCTATTGAGACAAAGCCATCCTTTAAAGGACACTGACGCTGCAACCGATAGAGATGGGAGATCCGAACAGCATTCCTGACGAGTCGCTCACAAACGCCGTGGACCATGGCGTTCACTTCCAGGAGGCCTTTGCGGTTTTTCAGGATTCCAGGTGGACCATCTATGGCTGGTGGCTGTTGCTCTCGATATGCGGAGGGGCGCTGGGAGGTATCGCGTTTCATCCGGAACTAACTTCGCCATGGTGGCGGCTGCCTGTTTACGTCACCGGCGCGGTCCTTCTCAGGAAACTCTTTATAACGATTGCGCGGCGAGTGTTCCCGAAAGATTTTCGGTGGCAAATAACAAGCATGTTTCTAATGAGCTTTCTGCTCGCTTGTCTATTGCCCGCAATTTCTGCGTTGACCTCACGAACGATTGTGATCGTGCCGGTAGTCGTGATCGGTAGTTTGCTGATCGGTTATACGCACTCGATTTTTCGAACCGTTTTCGTGCGTGACTTGCTCGCGTGGGTGTACGCGGCTGCTCCGCTCGCGACGATAGCGGCCCTGATCGGCTGGCTGCTCTTTCGCACTGAGACGCTGACTCCTGCGAGTGTTATCCATGCTGCGTTTGCGGGCGCAATCGTTGGATTGGTTTACGTATTACTAACTACACTCTTGATGGAGCTCATGTGGGACGCGAGTGCTGCGCAGTCTTCCTTTGGTACGGCCACGCTCGATCAGGTAGGAGAAATTGAAGAGGCTCTGGCGCTGCACGAACAGGCGATCGCACTGAAGCCCGACGATCCGAAGTTATATGCAGCGCGCGCGGAGGTTTATCTCAAAATCGGGGATGTGGACCACGCGAAGAATGACATCGCCCACGCTCTCACACTTGACCCCGAATGCGCGGAGGCGCGTTTACAGCGGGCCATTCTCATCGCGGGCGAGGGCCAACTCGACGAAGCCATCGCTGAATACGATCAACTCGTCGATTACAAATGGGCTTATCACCCGGCATATTTCAATCGCGCGCGGGCCTACGGTTTGAAGGGCGACTACGACCGCGCGCTCGCCGATTACGACCATGCGATAAAATTCAGCGACGAGCCTACGCTCGCTCACGCTTATCGCGCCGACACTTACTACAAAATCGGGGACTACGATCGCGCGATCGCCGATTGCGGGCGCGCGATGGCCAGAACCACTTCGACACCGCTTGCCTGGACCATGGCTTTCGTCGTTCGCGGTAAGTGTTATGCGGCTAGAGGTGAAGACGAACTTGCAGCGGACGACTTTTTGATGGCGCTCGAGAGTCCTTCCACTCCCGAACTTCTAAAGGAGACGGAAGACGGATTACGAGCACTCGAACGCAAGACACAGGAGAACCGCAAAAGTCAGTAGTCGAACCTCGTCGCGCGCCCACGCAATGCGGTTTTAATAAAACATGCAAGACGAATTTGCCGATCTTGTGAAACGCATCGAAGCGGATGCTGACCGCAACCTAACGCTGTACAAAGTCAAACTCCTGCTTCTCGCCGTGCTGGGCTATGTTTACATCTTCCTCGTGCTCGCAGTGTTGCTGGTTCTTATCGGTTTACTTTTCTGGGCCATCCTTTCCGGGAAAGGTCTCAACAGTATCGTCGTCAACATTGAGATCGGGTTGCTGGTCCTCGTGTCTATCGTGACTCGCTCTTTGTGGACGAAGGTCCCGGCGCCAAAAGGTATCGAGCTTTCAAAAGAACAGGCGCCCGCATTGGTTGGTAGTGTGGAGGAAACGAGACGCGCCGTGGATGGTCCCGTGGTCCATAAGATCCTGATCACAGACGAATTCAACGCCGCGGTTGTACCTGTTCCGAGAATGGGTTTGTTCGGATGGTCGCACAATCATTTACTCCTCGGCCTGCCGTTGATGCATGCACTTTCACCTGCCGAGTTTCGTGCGGTGTTGGCCCACGAGATGGGCCACCTCGCCGGCGCTCATGGTCGCTTCAGCAGCTGGATTTACCGCATCCGCCTTACGTGGCAACAGTTGATGGTATCGCTGGCGGTGCGAAGGCACTGGGGATCACGGCTGTTCGCCCACTTCTTTCGTTGGTATGTGCCTTACTTCGGAGTTTACTCGTTCGTCCTCGCA
Source organism: Pyrinomonadaceae bacterium (assembly GCA_036745095.1). Lineage (GTDB taxonomy): Bacteria > Acidobacteriota > Blastocatellia > Pyrinomonadales > Pyrinomonadaceae > PSRF01. The sequence continues at coordinate 7,453 of DAIOGT010000010.1, read as the reverse complement.
CGTCGGCACGAGTACGAAGCCGATCTTTGCGCCAGTGAAGTCGCAACTGCGCAAACAGCGGCAGCAGCGCTGATCAAATGTGAAGTCTATGGCAGGTTCCTGAACGAGAAGTTTTGTAACGACTTCTCCGAGCTGGTCAAGACTCAAAGCTCACCACCGGGATACTATTCTGAAATGGCAGCGTCGCTCAAAGCCGGTCTGCAAAACGAGGACGCCAGCCATTGGCTGCGATCGGCGCTCGAGGAAGAGACGGTGAGTTGGAACACCCATCCCTCGTTGAAAGATCGCCTGAGCGCACTCGGTCAAACGCCGCAGGTTCCGGCGCCGCCGACGCAGTCAGCCGCTGAGACTTACTTCAGCCATCACTTAAATGAATTGATCGAACGTCTGAACGTCGAGTGGCAAGAGGAGAACGCAGTAGCCTGGAAGGAGCAGCACGAACGCTTCCAGGCTGTCAAACAGGAGTTGGGTGAGCTAAATCTTCGCGCTGCAAGCAACAATCTCACCGCTGAGGAAGCGCATCGACGTGCGTACCTCATCCATGCTACTGAAGGTTCCGAGGCGGCGATTCCCTTTTATCGTGAGACCTTAAGTCTCGATAAGGACCATCCACTGGCAAACTACGCACTTGGGAGAATAATGCTGTTAGACGAGAATCACGAAGGCATCGAGTATCTGGAGCGAGCGATGGACCAGGACGAGCAATGTGTTCCCGGCAGCTGCGAATTACTTTATAACTACTTCACAAGGAAAGGTGACGTCGTTGCGGCCCAGCGATATTCACGGCGCGCCACCGCACTGGCTCGAGTTTATGCGAATGCGAATGCCGAACGAAGTCAGGCGAGTTTTGTCGATCGTTTCGTTAGCCACGATCTGCCCGATCAGGACGTCGAGCACCTGCGGCGCGCGCTCGCAGGAAACGTTCGCATTAGAGAAGCATATCTAGTAAGAAAAGAGCTAAAGTACAAGCCCGAGCAACCGCTTTATGCGCTCGGTCTCGTGTTCGATCAACCGAGGCTCAAACGATCTGTTGATGATTCGGAGTTTGCGAAGCAGCTCCCGGACACACTCAAGACTCAGTGGCAGTTGTACAGCTTCGTGCTGGACGCTCACAACAAGCGACTGGCAACGACCCTGCGCAACGTGCCGAATTCATTGATTTATCAACGGTAGCCGATAATCGAGGTAGATAAAATCACAATGCCACCAGCCCGTAAAATTCTGTCAACCATCTGTGTGAGTATTCTCGTAACTACTGCCATCTTTGCCCAAGCCGGACGAAAAGTCGCCGGAATCGAGGTTGAAGGTCTTAAAACTTTGACTACTGAGACCGTAGTCGCAACCAGTGGCTTGAAGATGGGTGAGACTTTTTCAGTTGCGGCAATTGATGCGGCGGCTCAGCGTTTGGTGGACAGTGGTCTATTCAAAAAAGTCGCATATCGGACACGAGCCGTGGGCGCCAACGTGACGATTACGTTTCAGCTTGAAGAGCTCAAAGGTCAATCGTTACCGGTCTTTTTCGATAACTTCATTTGGTTTTCTGACGAAGAATTGGCTACTGCGATCAAACGCGAGGTTCCTTCTTTCAACGGCTCGGCGCCCGACATCGGCAACACCAACGAAGCAATCAAGAAAGCGCTTCAGAACTTGCTCGCTGAACGCAAGCTGCCGGGACAAGTAGAGTACAACCTCGGCGAACAAGAACACTTATTTCGAGTCGCCGGCGCACCGATGACGATTTGCACGCTTCACTTTCCCGGCGCGCAAAGCGTATCGGAAGAAAAACTGATACAGGCAGCGCGCAGTTCTATCGACTCCGAATACTCTCGCCAATCGGCGACGACTTTTCCGAAATATAGTCTCTATCCGATCTACAGGGAGCTCGGACACCTGCGCGCGTCGTTCGGTCTGCCGGTTGCCAAACCTGTCGCGAACGCGGATTGTGAAGGAGTTGATTTAACCATTCCGGTCACTGAAGGCGCGGTGTATTCGTTGGCAAAAGCTGAGTGGTCCGGGAACCAGGTGTTATCGGCCAAAGAGCTGGACGATGCGTTAGGCATGAAGCCAGGCGAAGTGGCGAATGGAAAGAAGTTCGATAAGGGCTTGAGCGATGTCAAGAAGGCTTACGGTAAGCATGGCTACATTCAGGTCCAAATGAGCCCCACACCTGAATTTGAAGACGGGGTAACGAAAGTTACCTTTAAGATCGGCGTGAACGAAGGGCCGCAATATCGCATGGGCCAAGTCGAATTTAAAGGGTTCTCACCCGTCGATGCCGCGCTGCTCGCAGAAAAATGGACGCTGAAAAGCGGCGGCATTTACGATCAGAGTTATGCTGCGCGATTTTTTCGTGCCGACGCGCATGAGATAGTGTCGCGAATTTTTAAGGCGCGCGAGTCGCAGGGAAAGCCATTGCCAAACCTCAGCACTCATGAAAACCCGAATCGTCAGACGTTGATTGTGAATCTGCTGATTGAGCTTAAAGACTGATGATGCGTCGAATTAGCGCAGCAAGAATCGCCAATAAATCAAGTTGATTTTTGTTGACACCTAAACGCATCTCTTCTAGAGTTCCCACGCTTTTTCCCAGTTCTTCTCCCGACCCAGCAGCTTCTGACCCAGAGCTTTCAGTTCGGCTTGAACTATAGCCGACCTTGAAAGGAAGTCCTCACTCTGTCTCCCGTGACTCAAATTTTCTGATGTTCACCTTTTTGGGAGATGCTATCGGCTCTAATCGAAAGATCTCACTAGAGCTCTGTGGCTTCTGTTGATGGGTTCTCACTCACAAAAGGGTTCGGAAAACGTTCGCAACAGACGAACTCGCCCCGTTTGTCGGTGCAACCACATTATCGACAACTTCTACCCCCGAAGAACTTGTCTGTCTCTCTCGATTTAGAAGTCCGACTTTGGGCTCGAGCGCTCGCGGAAGGATGCCGCGCAATCATGAAGACAAAACGTTCTTCGTAAGGTTACGACTTCGTCTTCTACTTCCGATCGCGCCTTAGTACAGGGTCAGGCATGAGGTCCACGCTACACGGTACCGGACCGCAATCCGATACCCCCAGATCCTTAAAGGAGACGTTGAGATGAGCAAAAGACGAAGGTCTCAATTACCTGTGATACTCGCCGCGACGCTCGCAGTCGTGGCTACCCTCTTGACCGCCAGCGCGCTGGCACAGTTACCCGACAAAACGAGAACGCCTAATGTTGCCGGCGAAGGCATCAACAAATCGTTCACTGAGCAGATCGGCGCCGGGCGCGGCAGCATTACCACCCCCGGCTCTTCCCTCTTCATTATTAACCGCGACCCGTTCCGCGCTATCCGGCGTGGACGACAGATTTTCCAGCGCAAGTTTGTGCGGTCGCAGGGACAGGGCCCACTGTTCCAGGATGGCCTTGGCGACATTAACAACGACCTCGCCCTCGGCGCCGGATTGGGCGATAGCTGTGCCACCTGCCACGGACGCCCGCGCGGTTCCGCCGGTTCCGGTGGCGACGTTGTCACTCGCCCCGATAGCCGCGACGCCCCACACCTCTTCGGTCTCGGTCTGAAAGAGATGCTCGCCGACGAGATCACGACCGACCTGCGCGCCATCCGCACGGATGCGATCAACGACGCTCGTGCGACGTGCCGCGACCAGGTTAGGGACCTCAACAGCAAGGGGATCAACTACGGCAGGATCATTGTCGACGCCGACTCCTCCTGCCGTCTCAGGCTGATCACGTCGCAGATCGACGGCGTCAACACAGACCTGCGTGTGCGCCCGTTTTTCCTGCAGGGCGGCACAATCTCGATGCGCGAATTTCTCGTCGGAGCCTTCCAGGCTGAGATGGGATTGCAGCCCGTCGATCCGGATCTTGCGAAGGCGCAGGCGGGCAACCGCGTTGTGACGCCTTCGGGCATGGTGCTCGATGGCCGCATCGACAACATCGAGGTAGCATTCGAGCAGGACGCCACGACTGACGGTGACGGGGACGCGGTGGTTAACGAGATCCCCACCAGCATCGTCGACTTCATGGAGTTCTACTTACTCAACTACTTCAAAGCCGGGACCTACAGACAGACCACTTCAGTCAACACCGGCCGGTCGATCTTTATGCAGATCGGGTGTGCGCACTGCCACATTCCCGATTTGCAAATCAACCGAGACCGGCGTGTGGCGGACGTTGAGACGGTCTTTGACATCGAGCGGGGGATTTTCAACGACCTGTTCGCGACGGCAACGCCGCTGTTCGTCGAAACCGACGATGCCGGCACCTTCCCGAACTTGAAGCGGCCAGCGTTGCAGCCCTTCCTCGTCAGGAACATCTTCACCGACTTCAAGCGTCACGACCTCGGCCCGAACTTCTGGGAGCGGAACTTCAACGGGACGCTGCAAAAGGAGTTTCTGACAATGGCGCTGTGGGGTGTTGGCACGACTGCCCCGTACGGCCATGATGGGCGGAGCGTGAATTTGCGTGAAGTGATCAAGCGTCACGGCGGCGAGGCCCTTAACGCGCGCAACAACTTCGTTGGCCTCTCAGACGCTAACGAGGATCACGTGCTCAACTTCCTAAACTCGCTCATCCTGTTCCCGCCGGACGACACGGCGTCGAACCTCGACCCGGGCGATCCAACCGCGCCGAACTTCCCACAAATCGGCAAAGGGAGCATCAGGCTAGGAGCTCTCTTCAACAATCCAAACGATCCTGAATAGGGATAACTTGCAGATGGGCCGGTCCACCCCGGCCCATCCAGCGGGCGGGAATTCATTGATTTATCAAAGGTAGCCACCTACTCGTATCTCAGGGCGATTAACGGATCAACCTTCGCTGCGCGTCGCGCGGGGATGTAGCACGCCAGCAAGGCGACGACCGTCAGTAAACCAATGACACTTACATAAGTCAGCGGGTCAGTAGCTGTTATTTCAAACAGAAGGGTGCGCATCAATCGCGTCAATGCAAATGCACCTGCCAGTCCGATGACTGTGCCGATGAGCAACATCATGAGGCTTTGTCCGAAGATGAGTCGCAAGACGTGAAGCGGTCGCGCGCCCAGCGCCATTCGCACGCCAATCTCCTGCGTGCGCTGCGCCACCGAATAGGCCATCACGCCGTAGATGCCAATCGCGGCGAGGAACAGCGCGATACCAGAGAACGTGGCCAGCAGTAGCGCGAGAAACCGTGGTTGGACCATCGACTTCGACACGATTTCATCCATGGACCAGAGATTGTAAACCGGCAGCGTGGGATCCAATTCACGAACCGCATTGCGAATCGAGCCTTCCAGCGGCCCGGACTCATTCGCGGAGCGGACGACAAAACTTATGTTGGCCCCGAGAAACTGATTCGCAACCTGGCGCACCTGGAAGTAAAGTTCGGGACCGGCCGGCTTATCCATACCGGCGTTTTTGGTGTCTTCAACCACCCCAACGATGGTGCACCACACTTTAGGGTCCTGAAATCCTGGATTCACGCGGCGGCCAATCGGACTGCCGGTCCAGAACCTTTTCGCGAGTGCCTGGTTGATAACAACGACCGGCATCGCGTTTGGATTGTCGTCCTGTGGCTCAAAGGTGCGACCCTCCAACAACCGGATCTTCATCGTCTTGAAGTAATCGTTGCCAACGACATTCCAGTAGTCGACGTTCTGCGCCGGACTATCGGGTGTTTGCTGGTAGCCTTCGATCTCGGTGTCGTTAGCGTTGATGCGTCGTAGCGGCGGGAGTCCACTCGCCAAAGACACGGTGGCCACACCCGGAATACTGCTCAACTTCTGCTCGAGCGCGTTTACAAACTGAAGACGTTCGGGATTTTTGTATTTGACTGCGGGTAGATTCAAGCTGAAGCTGACGACACCCGACGGATCAAAACCGGTGTTGACTTGTTGTAACTTCCAGAACGCACGAATCATCAAGCCCGAACCGATGACGAGAATCACTGCGAGTGCAATCTCGGCGATGACGAGACCTTTACGAAGCGTCTGACCTCCACCGCGAATAGCTCGCTGCCCTGCTCCGCGAATCCAGTTTGCCAGATTACGTTCGCTGACTTGCGCGAGTGGCGCGAGACCAAAGAGAAATACGGCAATGATCGCGACCCCGATCGTAAATCCGAGTACGGGCAGACCGACGCTGATCTCTTCAGTGCGCGGTACGCTATCGGGCGCAAACAGTAGCAGGACTTTTAGGCCCACGAAGGCGAGCGCAACTCCGAGAATCAAAGCCATTAAAACCAGAACGAAACCCTCGGCGACGAACTGCCGGACCATTCGTTTCAAACCCGCTCCCAGTGCGAGTCGGACCGCAAACTCACGATGACGTGATTCCGCGCGCGCCAGTAACAGGTTCGCAACGTTTACACACGCGATGAGCAGCACGAAACCAACCGCGGCCATGAGCAGCCACACGGCCTTGCGAGCTGAGCCGACGACGTCTTCGTGAAGACCGACCATGATGACCGGGTGATTTTGAGGGTTGAGTAAATGCTGCGCGCGACTCTCACCCTTCCATCCGGCCATCAGGCTCGTCATTTCACTCAACGCTTGCTCTGTAGTAACACCGGGTTTCAATCTGCCGATCACTGACAGGAAGTGCGAACCACGGTTACCCGGATTGGCTGGATCAAATTGGAAAGGCACAAGGAGCTCGACCTGATCGTTGCTTCCCGGAGGAAATCCAAAGTTAGCGGGCATCACACCAACAACTGTGGTTGTCGCTGAGTTGACCTGGATCTGTTTGCCGATGATGTCACTTGCTCCGCCAAACCCCTTCTGCCAGAGGCCATGCGAAATGATGGCGACTTTTGGACCACCCTTTAGATCTTCCTCTGCGGTAAAGTTGCGTCCACGTTCCGGTTGCACTCCCAGCACATCGATCAAGCTGCGCGTAATAGCGGCGGACGTGACTCGCAATGGCTCACTCTCGGTCCCGACGTTCTGACCACCAGGCGCCCACGCGCCAATTGCTTCCCACGATTTTGCCTCGCGCTGGAGGTCGAGCATTTCGGGAGGTGAGAGCCAGAACTTCTGGAGCTTCATCGTGGGGAATTCGCTGTAGACGCGAACGAGTTGATCGGGTTGCCGGTAAGGCAAAGGCCGTAACAGGACAGAGTTGAGAACGCTGAAAATGGCAGAATTGGCGCCTATGCCCACGGCCAGCGTCAGAATCGCTATGGCGGTAAAGGCCGGATTCTTTTTCAACATCCGCAGTGCATATTTCAAGTCCTGTAGGAACGTTTGCATCGTCGCGGTCCTCCGGAGCGTCTTTACGTACTTTGTGTTGGCTTGGTTCGCACCAAATGAATATGGATCCCTTGATTAACACCGCCGCGGCAAGGATGATGGCAAAGAATCTGCGATGCCACGGGCTCGCCCCGTGGTACTTCACGTTGGTCGCTAAAGGAGCCGGAAAATTCTCCCGATGCCACGGGCTCGCCCCGTGGTACTTCACGTTGGTCGCTAAAGGAGCCGGAA